>JBILDG010000253.1:0-3140 GCA_044352715.1 Chthoniobacterales bacterium
AACCGGCCCCGGCCGAGCTGGCCGTGCCCGAGTTGGCCAGCGTGTTCATCACCGTCGTTCCTGTGCTGATCCTCATAACGCCGGTGAATGTGTTCAGTCCGGACAAGATATTTGTCCCGCTTGCACCCGCGGTGATCAGGATTCGGTTGGCCGCGTTCTCACTGATCACGCCGGAGATTTCGAGGGTGCGATTGTTGGCTGCGGTAACAGTGCGGTTGCCGGTGCCGGTCATCTCCAGATCCAACGCGATCGTGTCCTTGAGCGATCCAGAGCTGTTTGCTCCACCAATACTACCACCCAGTAAGAGCTTGTTGCCGGTGAGGGTGAACTGGCCGGTTTGACCAGCGCTGTTGTTGTTCGTAAAGGTAATGCCTGAAACCGTGAAGCTGGGGAGGTTATTGTTTGCCGTCAGCCGGTCCACGCCGCGGAAGGTGAGGGCCGCCGGCGAGGTGGGCACGGTGTCGTTGTCCCAGTTGCCGGCCGTGTTCCAGTTGTTGTCCGCGCCGCCGCCATCCCAAACGTTCGCTGCCTGCACGGTAGTGAGGGAAACGCCGAGCGTAAGCGCGACGGAGAAGGAAAGAATCGCGGCAGTCGTTTTTGAGCGGATGGAATTTTTTAGAAGAGTGGTATTCATTTTCTGGGGGTTTAATGTTTACGTTCTCAAGTTATCTTGGGCTACATCCAGGTCAAGTTTTTTTTTCAACATTCGAAAAAAAACTGCCCCACCCCTCTTGCTGGTAGCAAAAAATAAGCGTGATTCACCCCAGCGGGACGGGTCAAGCTCTCTCCCCAAGCTCTCGATAACGTGCGAGAAAGTTCGATCGGGCGGCTAGGGCAGCGTGGCCGGACTCACGGAGTTAGGCCGCCGAGTTGCACTGGATAGACGAGGCCATCGACAGACCCAAGCGCCGTCGTCTCACCGCGGCAGACCAGCCTTCATCGCTTGACGACGTAGTACGCAACTGCGACCGGCTATGTTTTGCCCAGCCTCTGTGCTTAGCCGGAGGTTGCCTCTAATCGCCACAGTGCCGGGGCTCTCCCACAGCGCGCGCGAAAGTGGCGATTGAAGTTGGAGAGGTTGCCAAATCCAAAGCTGAAGCAAACTTCCACCACCGTGAGATCCGTTGCAAGGAGTAGACGCCGCGCCATGGACAGCCTTTGCTCGATGATATAGTCGATGAATGATCTTCCGATGCAGCGGCGGAAAAAACGATGGAATCCGGAGAGCGAAAGCCCGGCGAGTTTGGCCGCTTGCACGGCATGGATGTCGCCGGTCAGGTTGGCGTGGACCAATTGCAGGGCCCGGTTGATGCGCACTGAGGATGCTTGGTCCGGCGCGAGTCGATAGCCGCCCCCGGCCAACGGCCGCCCACCGCGGGCGGTGGCAAGAAAGTCGAGCAAGCCGAGCAGCGCCGCGATGCGGCGCGGTCCATGACAGGCGAAAACCTCGTCAAGCAACTTCGCGCCCCGCTGAGCCGCCGGTCCGACCCAACGGATCCCGCGGGCCGCCTGGCGGAGCAGGCGGGCGATGCCGCGGTGCGACACGCGCAGAAGAAATCACGGGAACTGTAATGCTGCCACTGGTGTAGAGGCGTTTATGATAAACGCCTTGGCGGCAGGGGCGTCAGGCTTTGTGCATCAGGCGCGCTTTCGCAGGTTGCTGACACAGCCGCGCCCTACAACTGAGCGGCAAAGAAGCGCAGCGTGTCGGCGATGTGCTCGGTCCAGTAGGGCCACTCGTGTCCGCCTGGGAATTCCTCGTAGGTATGCGGGATGCCTGCGGCTTTCAACTGTCCGTGCAGGGTGCGGTTGGCGCCAATCAGTTCATCCGCAACGCCGCAGTCGAAGCGCAGTGGTGGCAGTTTGGCGCCGGCGCCGATGATGGCTTGGTGAACGCTTGAATTGTAATCGGTGTCGTAGCTGCACAGCGGTTCTTCAACAAACTGGGCCATTTGCGAAACCTCGGTGATTGAGGAATGGCCGGAGATCGCGGCGAAGCGCCCGGCGTATTTCCCACCGATTCGCAGCGCGCCGTACCCGCCCATGGAAAGTCCGGCAATGAAGCGCGGCGATGCGTTGCTGACCTGCGGGATGTTTTCGATGACTGCAGCGGGAACGTCGTCCGCGATCCACGACTCGCAATTTTGCGCGCGGTGCGGCAGGTAGCCGGAGCCGTCGCCCCGCAAGCCGTCGGACGGCATCGCGATGACCATCGGCGGGATTTCGCCGGACTTGATCATGCGCAGCGCGGTGCGGTGAACACCGGCCCTTTGTGACCAGATCCACGCGCTGCCATAGACGCCGTGGAGCAGCGTGATGAACGGCAGACTTGTCGCGGTGATTCCCGGCGGGATGAACAAGCAGATGTCGCCGCGACCGCCGAGGTTCGGCGATTTGACCGTGATGAAACGCAGGTTGCCGGACTCGAAGGCCGGATCCGAAATCTCTGTTGTGCGAAAGCGGCTGGCCATCAGTCGAACACGATGACGCCCTTGGCATTTTTTCCGGTGTGCATGTCGTGAAATGCCTGCTCCAACTCCTCGAGCCGGTAGGTGCGCGTGATCATTTCATCGAGCAGTAGTGCTCCCTTGTCGTAGAGGTTCATGATCTTCGGGATGTCGTAATACGGATCGCAGCCGCCGTAGAGGGGGTTGACGTAAATTTTGTCCCACTCGAACAGGCGCATGTCGATGGTGAGATCTTGCTCGATGCCGCTGACCTGGCAGGCGGTGCCCGCATTGCGAATCATCGCGAGCGGAGCGGCTCCGAGTGCGGGAACCGCGGTGCATTCAAAGGCAAAATCCGCGCCGCGTCCGCCGCAGAGCGTCTTCACTTCCCTGGCAGCGTTGAGCAGGCCGGTGTCGCTGCGGTCGGCGAGGATCGTGTGGGTCGCGCCGAATATTTTGGCAAACTCCAGCCGCTGCGGGTTCACGTCGATGGCGATGATTTTGTCCGCGCCGGAAACGCGGCAGCCCTGAATGGTGTTCAAACCGACGCCGCCGACGCCGAGCACGACGGAGCTGGAGCCGGGCGTGACTTTCGCCACGTTCACCGCCGAGCCGTAGCCGGTCATGACGCCGCAACCGATGATGCACGCGGAGCTGAACGGGATACCGGGATTCTTTTTCACCAGCGCCTCC
>JBILDG010000254.1:0-3053 GCA_044352715.1 Chthoniobacterales bacterium
ACGTAATGTTCGGTGCGTTCGTTGCGGTGCATGATGCCCTCGGCCGAAACAAACTCGGTCGTGAGCACCTCGGCGCCGCGATTTTTGCAGATGCGGCGGAAGACGGAGTTGGTCACCCCGGCCATGGGTGCGAGATACAGCACCGGTTGCGCGGGTCGGCGGTCGAAACCGGGCTGTTTTGTTTGCTCCATGGGAACGGCCGGCCGGCCGGGCCAGCGGGCCCTACCGGTCAAGCGGCTTCGCCGAGAAGGGCCGAGACTTCGCGCTGGACGTCGGGGACTTGGTCGAGGCTGAGGTGGGGGTTGGGGATGAGGAAGGTCTCGCCGCTCTCGGCATGCTCGTAAACGAGAATATCGTCATCCTCGCTCGGCATCGGCTTGAGGAGCCTTTTGCGTTCGAGCATGAGGGCGAGGATGTAGCGGGCGTTGCGGGAACTGTCGGCGTTTTCCGCGATGAGGCGGCGCAGGATGCTTTCGGCGTCCTGCTTGGCGAGAGGCTCCGGCGGCGGCGGGGGCGGCATTTCGAATTTCGAGCGCCAGAATGAAAACGGACGGGGTTCGGCCGGTAGTCCGGCCCACGCTTCTTCGCTCACATCTTCGCGGCGGAAGGTGTCGGCCTCACGATAAAGCGCCGTATAGAAAAACTCGCCTTCGTTGAACGGGCGCTGTGTGACGGTGCAGAGGTCGGAGCGTTTACGGATTTCCCAGTCTTGGTTCATGAGTGGTTCAGCTGAGGATGTTGGGGATTTCGCGATTGGTCGTGCGCATCCATAGCATGAGAGCGCCGATCGCGCCAAAAATAACCAACGGTCCCCAAGCGGCCATTTCCGGCCCGATGCGGTTGCCTTTGCCGAGGGCGAGAAAGACGCTACTCGTCAACACGAGGAAAAAGAACAGTCCGATGGCCATGGTGATGCCGCCCATCAGTCCGCGTCGCGAATAGACTATGCCGAGCGGTGCGGCGATCAATACCGAGAGCAAGCAACCCCAGGGCAAAGCCCAGCGGTAGGCCAGCTGCGTGCGGTAGGGGGCAAGGCGTCCATCCGTAAAATGGGCGTTGTTGGCGAGGTATTCGTGCAGCTCCGGGACGGAGAGGAAGTTGGCGTTGAGCACTGAGCTGCTGATGCGCCAGGGCGTTTCCGAGAAATTGCGCAGGCGCAGGATTTCAAACCAGCGTTGCTCTTTCACGTCTCCTTCGGGGGTAAAATCAACGACTTTGCCTTTGTCGAGCCGCCAGGTTTTTGTCGTGTGATCGTAGGTGGCTTTCTCGGCGTAGTAATTGCGCTGCAGGCGCCCTTGCTCGTCCTGCTGCATGATCATGACCGAGGCGAGGCGTTCGATCGAGGGGTTCAATCGGGCGATGTGCCAGAAACGGCGGTCTTCGCGGTTGCGGAAGAGGTGGCCGCGGATGGCTTTGTTGTCGAGGTTCTGTCCGCGCGAAATGTCCTCGATGATATCTTTTTTCACCGCTCCCGCGTGAGGAGCGGCGGAGTAATTGAGGATTGTGGCAAGTGCGGTGAGAGCCAGACCGAGCAAAATGAGCGGGAGCAGCAACCGCAGGACACTGCGACCCGAGCCGAGAATCGAGATGATCTCGTTGCGCCGGGACATTTGCGTGAAGGTATACAGGATCGCGAGAAGAAGGCCGACCGGCAGGCTGATCAGGATAATCTCGGGAACGCGCAGGACATAAAATTCGAGCAAACGCCAAACGGAAGCTTTGTTCTCGAGGAAAGACGGGCCATTCTCGCTGAAATCAAAGACCAGCCAGATGGACACAAACCCCACCACGCAATAAAGAAACGGCTGGAGAACGCGTTTGAGAATGTATCTGTCGAGAATCTGCATCGGAATCATCCGTCGCGCGCGGGTCGCCGCCGGATTTTGGAAAGCCGTAATTATCCGGCAGGGACTGCTTCGCATCAATCCGATTCACGGTGCGCCCGGGGAGGTCCGGTCATGATTTCCCTTGTGCCCGAGGGAGGGAGCGCCAAAGTCGGCGCGGCGGCGCGCATGGAAGAAATTTTCGCGCCGGGCGGGTTGCTCTCGGCGGCGAACAACTACGAGTTCCGTCCGCAGCAAATGCTCATGGCGCAGCGGGTGTCGGAGACGCTGGCCCGCAGCGGGCATCTCGTGGCCGAGGCCGGCACGGGTACAGGCAAATCGTTGGCCTATTTGGTGCCGTCTGTTTTGGCCGCGATGGAGGAGGGGCGAAAAGCGATCATTTCCACCCACACGATCAATCTGCAGGAGCAGTTGCTCTACAAAGATCTGCCGCTGGTCGCCAAGTTGCTGCCGGGCGAGTTCGATGCCGCCTTGCTCAAAGGGCGTCAGAATTATCTCTGCCCGCGTCGGTTGCACAAAGCGATGGATAACCGGGCCGAGCTTTTCACCACGGTCGAGATGATCGAACTCGAGCGCATTCTCGACTGGAGCAAGCGCACTCGTGACGGCTCGCTGGCCGATCTTGATCCGCTGCCCGATCCGGCGGTGTGGAATCTCGTTTGCAGTGAGGCGGGCATTTGCACGCAGCGTTCGTGCGGCGGGGGGAGCGGTCCCCGCTGTTTTTACCAGCATGCCCGGCGGCGGGTCGATGCGGCCAATGTCGTCGTGCTCAACCACAGCCTGCTTTTCATACTTCTCGGCGGGGCGGATGACCTCTCGGGCGAAGGGGCGGGCTATTTGTATCCGAACGATTTTCTCGTCATAGACGAGGCCCACACGATCGAGGGTGTGGCGGCGAAGCATCTCGGCTTGCGACTTTCGCAATACGAGCTGCGCTTCCTGCTGCAGCGGCTCTGGAATCCGCGGACCAAAAAGGGAATGATGGCCGCGCTCAAAGCCAAAACCGGCGGCGCGACCGTCACGACGGCCCTCGACGAGGGGGAAAGATTTTTCGCCGCGCTGACCAACGCCTGTTCTTTTGCGAAGGGCAAGGAAGTGCGGGTGCGGCAGCCGCTCGAGTTGCCGATGGATCTCGTGCCGCGACTGCAAGCGGTGCGCCAAGTGCTCAAGGAATCCGCTGCCGAAGCCGGTGAGGATTTGCGGGCCGAG
>JBILDG010000255.1:0-3030 GCA_044352715.1 Chthoniobacterales bacterium
AGTCCACCCTCGGTCACCCCGGCGACGAAGCGGCTCTCCGCCGCTCATCTCCGCCCGACGTTCCCCCGCCGCGAGCCTGAGAACTCACCCGGCGTCGGCTTCCGTCCTCCTGGGCGGAAGGAAAATTGGAACGTAACCTCAACGGAGAATTCTAAAATGAAAAAAATACTCTTCGCGATCATGGCAGTCGTCGCCTTGGCTTTCACGGCCACGGCGAAAGAAGCCTGCCAGTGCACCGACTGCGGCGGCAAATGCTGCCCCTGTGAGTGCCAAGCCGGCTGCTGCTAAAACGGCAACCAGTTGAAATCACACGCGCGCCCCGGGAAACCGGGGCGCGTCTTTTTTTGACGTGAAGCCGGTTGACGCTGTTTTTCTGTTTCGGATTTCCGTGTGGCGGGATGACAGCTCGGAATTCAGACCAACGTCCCTTTGCAGGCAGACTTTTGGCTCGGGCAGGGGGGCACGGGCGTCCCAACCCTTGGGGACTTCGGCATCACATCCCCGACTGCAACTCCACCAACTCGGCGAAGACGTGGCCGATGAAGACTTTGACTTCGACGCGGAGTGGAAGGCGCGTCTCGTCATCGCTGACCCAGACCGTGCCGCGGTGGAATTTCTTATGCGGCTTGAGTGCGTAGTCTTTGTCGATCCAGTCGATTTCGAGTGAGGCGCGCAGCACATCCCGCTGTTGTTTCTGCCAGCGGATTTTCTCGCGCCCTTCGACTTTGACGCGCACGAGATACATCCATTCACCGGGAAAGACGGCGAGACTGATCGCATCGCCTTTTTCAAGCGGTTGACTCCGCGCGAGCAGGAGAGCCGCGGCCATGTCGCGCAGGCCGGGGACGTAAAAGTTCATCCAATCGGATTTTGCTGCCCAGGGTTTTTTGGATTGCCGCAAGGAACGCACCCCGCCGGGTCGAAAGTCGCACTGCTCCTCGATCTCGTATCGCTTGTAGCGCTCCACCAAGCGCGACGAACGCGAACGCCAATCGGTTTCGGTCACTTCCGCGGTATATTCTGCATCGAGTTTCCACAAAGAGCGCGCCGCACCTTTGGTTCCACCGGTGACTTGCGCCGACCAGACACCATTTGCGGCCCGGGTCAAACGCACGTCGGCTTCGGCCGCTTCGATTCCGCTCCAACCGAAAACGTAGCGGGCGGACAAATCCGTGGGAGGCGGCGGGAAGGGGCCGGCACGCAGGGTGCGGACGTCCTCCAGCCATCCGGCCATGACGACAGGGCATGCAGCGATCAACAGCGCCGACGACAGGCGGAAGGTCACGGAGCCTCGGGCAAAGCACCCGGAAAGACCGGCTCGAGCGCCGCACTGCGCACCCAGCCGTCGACGCCGATAGGCAACCTCACGAGCGACCAGTCATCCCGCGCGGTGATGACACGCACCGGGGTTCCCTTGGGAAGATCGACGAGTTTTTGCGAGTTATCGACCGGGGTTTTACGGGCATCGACGGCATCCCCCACCACGATGGAGGTCTGCGCGAGCGCGATACGCGAGTCACCCGCCCACGATACGGCCACGGCCGTGGCTCCGATGAGCGAAACGATCACGCCGGCTGCCGTCAGACCGTTGCGCTTGCGGTCGGAGAACAAGGCAAAGAACACCATGATGATGCCCGCCCAGAAAGTCAGACTGCCCAAGAGCACGAGGAGATCGAAGGAGATGTATTGTCCCACGACCTCTGCCGCTCCGAGGCCAGGGGCAGGGACGCCCAGTTTTTGCATGACATGCTCGAGACTGCTCCGGGCGGCGGAATTGCCGGGATCGAGGGCCAGGGCCCGCCGGTAACTGATGGCGGCCGGGACTTCGCGCCCGAGGCGGAAATCGGCATGGCCGAGGTTCACTAAAACCGCGGGATTGGTCGAGCCGGCTTTGATCAGCTTTTCGTAAGCATCGCGAGCCGCACCAAAATCCCCCTCGGCGAAGGCGCGGTTGCCTTGCTCGAAGAGCTGCTGCTCGTCGGGCGTTTGCGCGATGGCCGCCATCGCGAGAAAGGAGAAGGCCAGAAAAGTGAACGTGAGTTTTTTAAGCATGTGTTTAGGTGAGTTTATCCAGCAGCGCGGTCACGCGATGGCGTTCTTCGGGATCGAGGGCGCCTCCGCCACCACCGCCGTATTTGAGTTCGTCGCGGCGGGCGAGCACGGATTGCAAATCGTGACGAACCACCGGGTCATCGATCCGGCGGGCGAGAACTTCCGCCTCGTCGATCAAAGCAACAGGTTTGCCATCCCAGAGAGCCAACCGGGCCTGCAAGAAATCGGCCGCCGCCTCGTAAAATGACGAGCGGTCGCCGGCCTTTTGCCAGGCGGTCTTGGCCCGCCGCAAGGCCTCTTCCAGCGCAGCCGTCTGGGCGCTCTTGCGGGCGCGGCGCCGCAGCCACACGAGCACCGGAATCGCCGCCAACATCACGACAAACCAAAATGCGTTGAAGATGCGGAACCATCCTTCATGAAGCCAGGGCACGAATCCTGGCGCGCGCGCCGAGAGAATCTCGGCGATGGGCGCGATGTCGTCGGCCGGCTGCACCCCCGCTGCTGGCCCGCTCGCCCCACCGGCATCTTGACGCGCGCTCCCCGCTGTGCGATCGGCGGGCAATTCTCCTCCCCCGGCCGCGGTCACCGACACCGGATCCGTCTTCAGCGTGAAGTATTGTTTTTTGATCGGATCGAAATAGGAGAATTCCGCGCCGGGTGTGGCCGAACGGTCCGTGCGGGCGACCATGCTGACCTCGAAGGTTTTCGTGCCGCCATAGCCGATGGCATCGGCTGCGTTGAAAATTTCTTTCGGGGCGTAGGTGCGCCACCCGTCGCTATCCGTCAAGACCGGCGGGGCGATCGCATCGAAGTTACCCCGACCTTCGAGCGCCAACTTCAAGGTGACCGGTTCGCCGGCCTTGGCCGTTGACGGAGTGGCCGAGGCACGCAAAGTGAATTGACCGATCGCGCCGCCGAAGCTCTCAGGGCGCCCCTCTTTCGGCAGCGCGAGGACTTCGAGTTGGCGCGGGTTGGTTT
>JBILDG010000039.1:0-10193 GCA_044352715.1 Chthoniobacterales bacterium
CAAAGCAAACGCCCACGCGCAGGATGGCGTGGGGCAGGTGAGCGAGTATGCGGTCGTAATATCCGCGTCCGCGCCCGAGGCGTTCGCCGTCATGCGTGAAGGCCAGTCCGGGAACGAACATGATGTCGGCTTCGGCGGGATCGACGACAGGGCAGGTGTCGGGATTCGGTTCCATCACGCCGAAAGAACCGGGGGCGAGATCGGAGGGATCGCGCACTTCGTGAAAAACCAGATTTTCCTCCTCGACGCGCGGAAGCAGCAGTCGGCGTCCGGGAATCCAATCGAAGGGCGCAAGATCGGGTTCGCCGGGCAGGGCCACGAACGCGGCCGCGGTGCGGGCCGCTTGCCAGCGCGGCAGGGATGGGATACTCGTGCGTATGCTTTCCGAAGCTGCCGCACAGTCGGCGGATGTCATCCGGGCAAGCTCGGCGCGCAGACGGCGGCGGAGTTCTGTTTTGGCCGAGGAGAGCATGAGATTTCCCACAAAGTGAGTGCTGCCGAGAATCCAGACAAGCCCGCGCGCAAGAGCCGGAAGATTTTGTCGCGGCTGCGCCGGGCCAAGCCGGACCATCATATCGGTCTCAAGCCACGGACGGGTTGGCACCGACGGAATTTTTTGGCCGAAGTGGTCTGGCCGAGCTTGTTCGAGCCGCGGCACGGCGAGCGTTTGTCTCCGGAATTTCCCGAGCTGGCGGCGGGTCAGGTGGCCTTGACTTGGATCGGCCATGCGTCGTTTTTGCTGCAAGCGCCGGGGGTCAATCTGCTCATCGATCCGAACTGGGCGCGGTGGTTGAAGGTGATCAAGCGGATGCGCGAGCCGGGGCTGGAGCTGCATGCTTTGCCCGACATCGATGCCGTGCTGATCACGCACGCGCATTTCGATCATCTGGACAAGAGGACGCTGCGCAAAGTCGCTTCCGAGCAGCCGATCGTGGTGCCGCGGCACGTGGGCAACCTGGTGCACGGTCTCGGCTTCGACCGCGTGCACGAACTCGACGTTTGGCAATCGATGCAGCTCGGCCCGGTCAAAGTGACCATGACGCCGGCGTACCATTGGGGCGCGCGCATGCTGGCCGATTCGCACCGGGGGTTCGGCGGATTTTTGATCGAGGTGGAGGGGCGTTCGATTTTTCACTGCGGCGACAGCGCTTACTTTCCGGGGTTTGCCGAGATCGGGAAAAAATATCCCGTGGAAATCGCGCTGTTGCCCATCGGCGCATACGATCCGCCGAGCGGACGCGAGGTGCACATGACACCGGAGGACGCGCTGCGGGCGTTTGTGGAACTGGGCGCGCAGACGTTCGTGCCCATGCATTACGGCACATTCCGCTTGAGCTTCGAACCGCCTTGGGAACCGCCCTCCCGGCTGATCGAGTGCGCGGGGGCGGAGGGTTTGCTCGATCGCGTGTGTTTCCTGCGCGAGGGCGAGCCTCGCATATTCTGACTTATCCCGACCTTGGCTTTCAGCTTCTGCAGCCGTAGTTTCCGCCCGTGCTCGCCGATGATTGCGCAGAAGACCGTTCACTCGCCATGGCTTGTCCGTTCACGGGCAAAATCTGGCCGCGCGACACCAGCGCCCTGAGCCCGGACCCGGTGGGTGGTCGTTACGATGCTGTGTCGGCCGCGGAAGCATTTTTGCGCCAGTTCGGTCTGGAAAATCAGACGGATGTTCCGGCGGCGCGTTTTGAGCAGGTTCGCGGTGAGGTGGCCGCGCGGGGATGGTATCGTCAAACGCCGGCGGAGTTGGAGTTCGCCTGCCGCCTGGCTTGGAGAAACAACCGTCGTTGCATCGGCCGGCGCTTTTGGCAAACGCTGGAGGTCGCCGATGCACGCGATGCGGTCGCGGCCCGAGATATTTTCGACGCCTGCGTCGAGCATCTGCGGCGGTCCACCAACGGCGGTAAAATCCGTCCGCTGATCACGGTCTTTGCCGAGGCCGACGCCGAGGGGGTGGGTCCGGTCATTCACAATTACCAACTCATCCGCTATGCGGGATACCGCGAGTCCGACGGGCGCGTGCTGGGCGATCCGGCCGAGGTGGCTTTTACCGGGCGCGTCATGGCAATGGGCTGGCGGCCGCCGGCACGCCGCGGCGCGTTTGATGTGCTGCCTTTGCTCATCGAGACGCCGACCGAGGGGCCCCAGCTTTTCGAGTTGCCGTCGGATGCCGTGTTGGAGGTTCCGATTGTCCATCCGACATTGTCGTGGTTCGAGGAGTTCGGGCTCAGGTGGCACGCGCTTCCTGCGGTTTCGAACATGGCGCTCGATGCCGGGGGGGTGTGCTATACGGCGGCGCCCTTCAGCGGCTACTATATGGAGACGGAGATTGCCGCGCGGAATTTCGGTGATGTTGATCGTTACAATCTGCTGCCGGTGGTGGCCGACCGGATGGATCCGGCGATGCGCTCGCGTGACCCTTTCTGGCGCGACCGGGCGCTGGTCGAGCTTTGTGCGGCCGTGCTTTATTCATTCCGTCAGGCCGGAGTGACCATCGTGGATCATCATGCGGCTTCCCGCCAATTCATGGAGCACTTGGCGGAGGAAAAGTCACTCGGGCGCACGGTGCCCGGCGATTGGTCGTGGCTCGTGCCGCCGGTTTCCGGCTCCGCTTCGCCGGTGTTTCACCGGTCATATGATCCGCGGCCGCGTTTGCCTGATTTCGTTGCGCGGCGGAGCAAGGTTGACGCCGTCCGGAGCAGAACGGCGTCACCCGGTCCGGAAAAAGCTTAGCGCTTGTCGAGAACGGCGTTCCACTCGGCGAGGCGTTTCGCTTGGGCGGCGAAGAGTTCGTCGGTGGGATCGAGAATTTCGATCGACTGGATTTTGTCCCCTTGGGCGATGGCGTTCACGATGTCCTGTCCTTTGGTTACGCTGCCGTAAACGGTGTGTTTGCCGTCGAGCCACGGGGTGGGGACATGGGTGATGAAGAACTGGCTGCCGTTGGTGCCGGGGCCGGCGTTGGCCATGGAGAAGATGCCGGGTTTGTCATGTTTGAGCTCGGGCGTGCATTCGTCCTCGAAGCGGTAGCCGGGCCCGCCGGTGCCTTGCCCGAGCGGACAACCACCTTGGATCATGAAGTCGGGAATGACGCGGTGGAATTTGAGACCGTCGTAGTAGCCGCGTTTGGCGAGGTTGAGAAAGTTGGCGACAGTGACGGGGGCTTTCGAGGGATAAAGGACACCTTCGATGTTGCCTTTGTCGGTTTTGACGATGATGCGGATGTCTTTCATGGAGTCCTGACTTTGCGCGGGAAGGGCAAAGATGGCGAGGGCGAAAGCGGCGGAGAGGATGGATGTTTTGCTCATGACGCATTTTTCGATATCCACAATGTGTGACAAGGCAACTCGAAAACACGGCGTATCTGCGGGCGCATGATTACCGTTGGCTCGTGCGGCGATGGCGTGCGCTGGCCCGGCGCGAGGGCTGGCACATGCGGAAGTTTGCCGAGGCCGGCGGATTTCCGGTCTACGTGGTCGCCTCGGGACGGGCGGTCGCAAAGCCGGGTCCGCGGCTTTATTTTTCGGCGGGTATCCACGGCGATGAGCCGGCGGCGACGGAAGGATTGGTCGCATGGGCCATGCGACGTTCGCGGGCGCTGAAAAAATGCGAGGTGCTGATTTTCCCGTGTCTCAACCCTTGGGGGCTGCAGCACAACAACCGGCATGATGTCAGCGGGCTTGATCTCAACCGCGGCTACCATCGATGCGATGTGCCGGTGATCGAGGCGCAGAAGGCGTTGCTGCGCGGGCGCACGTTCGATGCGGCCGTGATGTTGCATGAGGATTTCGACGCGCATGGCATTTATCTTTACGAGATTCCGGGGGCGCGTCCGTTCTGGGGGGAGAGGCTTTTGGCGGCCGCGGCGAAGCATCTGCCGGGCGAACCGCGCAAGAAAGTGGAGGGCCGGACCTGCCGCGGCGGCCTGATCCGCACGCGCGTGACGCCGGAGACCATGCCCGAGCATCCCGAGGCATTTTGCCTGCACTTCGGCCATACGCGTCGCAGCCTCACTTTCGAGACGCCGTCGGAGTTCTCGATGACGGCCCGAGTCAAGGCGCACGGGGCGGTGCTGGACGAGGTTTTGCGGCTTTCGGCTTGATTGTGTTTGTCGGGCGGGAGATTCGCGTTTAGTTTGACCGCTCTTTTTTCAAATCATGGAAATCTTTCTCGAGAAGCAGCCGAATTGTCTGGCCACCCTGCGCGCGACGGTGCCGTCGGCGCTGGTGAAGTCAAAAATGGAAAAACTCGCCGGCGAATACCAAAAAGCAGCCAAACTTCCCGGTTTTCGTCCGGGCAAAGCGCCGGTCGCCGTCGTGGCCCGCAAATACAAGGACGCCATCGCCGAGGAGGCGGTGAAAGACCTGCTGCGCGAGGCGGTGGACCAGGCGGCCAAGGACAACAAACTGACGGTGCTCAATGCTTTCAACCTGAAGCACGGTGAAGTGGGCGAGAAGGATTTGGATCTTTCCGTTCAATTGACGCTGGAGCCCGAATTTACGCTGCCCGACATCGAAAAGCTCGAACTTGAAGTGCTCGATGAGGTTGTGACCGACGAGCATGTCGCCGGTCACGTCAACATGATGCTCGAACGCATGGCGGAATTTGCCGACGTGCAAGACCGGCCTTTGCAAATGGGCGACTACGCCGTGTTGGATTACGACGCAACGATCGACGGGCAGTCGTTGGCGGATGTTTGCCCCGAGGCGCCATCCACCATGAAGGGTGGTCAGGGCATGTGGGTTGTCATGGCCGAGGACAGTCTCTGGCCCGGTTTCTGCGCAGGCTTGGTCGGTGCGGCCGAGGGTGAAGAGCGCGTGGTTGAAGTGACAGCCCCCGAGGATTTCGCCGTGCAATCGCTGCGCGGCAAAAAAATCCGCCACAACGTCAAAGTCAAATCGATCAAAGCCAAAAAGCTGCCCGAGTTGACGGACGAGATCGCGCAGAAAATCGCCGGTCGCAGTGCCGACGATTTGCGCAAAACCTTCCGCGAGCGTCTGGAATCACTTGCCGTCGAGCAGACGGAGCGCAAGAAACGCGCAACCGTGGTCGAACACTTGGTCAAAGAAGTCGAATTCGAAGTGCCCGACGCGCTGGTGGTCGGCGAGGCGCGCAATGTCGTCCGCGAAATCGTCGAGTCCGAGCAAACGCGCGGCTTGAGCGACGAGGATTTGCTCAGCAAAAAGGACGAAATTTTCAACCATGCCCGCATGGGCGCGCAGTTCCGCGTGAAGGCCGATTTCATCCTCACCAAAGTGGCCCGCGGGCAGAATATCGACGCCTCTCAGGAAGAGCTGGTCAACCACATCGGTCGGATGGCCCAGCGCCTCAATATGCCGATGGAAAAGCTGGTCAAGCAGCTCGTCAAACGGGAAGCCCTCGGTTCCGTCCAGGCCGAGGTGGTGAGGGACAAGGCACTTGATTTCCTTGCCTCCAAAGTTAAGGTCAAAGCAGCCGCGGCCAAGGCGTAAAGCTCTCTCCCGCGTTTTCACTCTCTATGAACTCCACGCATTTTTCCGGCGGTTCCGCGGTGCGGAATTCCCTCCTTGTCCCCATGGTTGTCGAACAGACGGGCCGCGGGGAGCGCAGCTACGACATCTATTCGCGCCTGCTCAAGGATCGTATTGTTTTCATCGGCACGCCGATCGACGACCACATCGCCAACTTGGTCATTGCCCAGTTGCTTTTCCTGCAAATGGAGGACGCCAAAAAAGACATCCACATTTACATCAATTCGCCCGGCGGGTCGGTGACGGCGGGTTTGGCTATCTATGACACCATGCAGTTCGTCACCTGCGACGTGAACACCTACTGCATGGGCATGGCGGCCAGCATGGGTGCGGTGCTGCTCTGCGCCGGCGCGAAGGGCAAGCGATATGCGCTGCCTAACTCGGATATCATGATTCATCAGGTCTCCGGTGGCGCGCAGGGGCAGGCGAGCGACGTTGAACGCCAGGTCGAGTTCATGTTCAAGCTCAAGCGCCGCCTCGAAGCGATCATCGCTCACCACACCGGCAAACCGGTGGATCAAGTTCACAAGGATGCGGACCGCGATTACTACATGACGGCGGAGGAAGCCAAAGAATATGGCCTCGTGGATGAAGTGGTGAAATCCCGCAAAGAAATTCCCGGCGCTGTGCCCGCCTGACGCGTCATGGCCCGGGCAAACAATCTCACGATGTGCTCTTTCTGCGGAAAGAGCCACAGCGAGGTCCGCAAGCTCATCGCCGGCCCCGGGGTCTATATTTGCGACAGCTGCGTCAGCCTCTGCAAAGGCATCCTCGACAAGGAGCTCAAGGACGAGTCGCGCAAGAAAAGCTCATCCGTCCGTGTGCCCAAGCCGGCGGAGATCCGCCGTGAACTGGATCATTTCGTCATCGGACAGGATCTGGCCAAAAAGACGCTCTCCGTCGCGGTGCACAATCATTACAAGCGCATCCTCCACGCCTCGTCTTCGCGTGAGATCGCGCTGCCCAGCCACGACGATGTCGAGTTGGAGAAAAGCAACATCCTGCTCATCGGTCCGACCGGTTCGGGTAAAACGCTGCTGGCTCGCACCCTGGCGCGTATCCTCGATGTGCCCTTTACCATGGCGGATGCGACGACACTGACCGAAGCCGGTTACGTCGGCGAGGATGTGGAAAACATCGTCCTGCGTTTGTTGCAGGCTTCGGATTACGACGTGAAGCGCGCCGAGATCGGCATCGTGTACATCGACGAAATCGACAAGATTGGACGCAAGACGGACAACGTGAGCATCACGCGCGATGTCTCCGGCGAGGGTGTGCAGCAGGCTTTGCTCAAAATTCTCGAGGGTACTACTTGCAATGTTCCTCCGCAGGGCGGCCGCAAACATCCGCATCAGGAATACATCCAGGTCAACACGGACAAGATTCTCTTCATCTGCGGCGGGGCGTTTGTCGGCCTCGACAAGATCATCCAGCGTCGCATGGGCAACCGTGTGCTCGGGTTCCATGCGCGCGATGAAAAAGTCACCGAGCCCACCGTGGCGGCTTCCACTTCGGTCATTCACCAAGCCGAGCCCGAAGACCTGCTCGGCTTCGGTATGATTCCGGAATTCATCGGGCGTTTGCCGGTGGTCACGGCGCTGGACCAGCTGACCGAGGACGAGCTGGTGACCATTTTGACCGAGCCGAAGAATGCGATGGTCAAGCAATACACCAAGCTCATGGCGATGGAGGGCGTGGAACTCAACATCACCAAAGACGGGCTGCGGGCCTTGGCCGAACGCGCCGTCACCAAAGGAACCGGGGCAAGGGCCCTGCGTTCCATGATGGAAAAAATCATGCTCGATGTGATGTATGACGTGCCCAGCCGCGAGGACGTGGCCGAGGTCACGATCAACCGCGCCGTCGTCGAGGGACGCAAGCCGCCGCTCCTGCGCCGCAAGCAGGACAAGGACGCGGCCTGACGCCTTCTTTATTTCTATGGAACCCGGGACAGCAGAGGTCCCAAGCCGTCAAGCCGGCATTTTTCCCGAGGATTCATCCATTTTTCAGGGCCCGCTGTTTCTCGATATGGGCTGTGGAAACGGTGTCTTTCTTTCCGCTTTGGCTGCACGCGAGCCGGCGGCCAATTGTCTCGGAATCGAGAAGAAGGATTACCGTGTCCGCCAAGCGCAGCGGCGCTTGGTGGATCGGCCCAACGCGCGCATTTTGCACGGGGAAATCTTGGAGGTCTTGCGTGAGTTGCCAGCGGACAGTGTGGCTCGGGCGTATCTTTTGTTCAGTGACCCGTGGCCGAAACGCCGGCATGCGGTGAGGCGTCTGGTGCAGAGTGATTTCATTGTCCTGCTAGCCGGTCGCCTCTGCCCGGACGGGGCCTTTTTTTTCGCTTCGGATTCCCGCAGTTACTTTGAATGGTCCCGCCGGGCATTCGGAAATGCCGGCTGGATAGTGGGTGAGTGGGTTGTCCCGGACGACTGGCCGCGGACGGAATTCGAGCAACGTTTTGTTTCGGCGGGGTTGAATGTCTGGAGGTTTCAAGCAACGCGGAGAGTCATGCATGAGTGATCTGGAATCAGGATTCGGCGAAGTCGCGCCGCGCGAGGACGATGACGCGCGTCTGGTCGGTCTGATGCTGCGCGTGCGGGATGGAGATGAAATATCTTTCCGCGAGCTGATTGAGGCGACCGAGGATCGCGTGTTCGGAACGATCGTGCGGATGCTCGGCGGATACGAGGGGGCGGAAGATTTGGCTCAGCGGGTTTACATACGCATCTGGCAAGCGCGGGAACGCTATGCGCCATCCGCCAAGTTCAGCACCTGGATGTTTTCGATCACGCGGCGCTTGGTTCTGAACGAGCGGCGCGGACGCTCCCGCCGCGGGGCCGTCTTTTACGATCCGGCGCCGGAGGAAACCGTGCGGGAGCCCACCGCGGGTGATTCCCCGTCGGCCGAGGCTTCGGCCGCGGAACTGGCGGCGGTGATCGAGCGGGCTCTTGCCGAATTGCCCGATGAGCAGCGCATGGCGATGGTGCTGCGTCGTTACGAAGAAATGCCCTACGAGGAAATTGCCGCTGTTTTGGAAACCACGGTTCCGGCGGTGAAGAGTCTGCTTTTCCGCGCCCGTGAAACGCTGCGGGTCAAGCTGGCGGCTTGGCTGTGATCAGCGGACCCAGCGCCCCTTGGAGAGGACGGGCAGCCAGTTATTTTTGTACATGACGGAGTAATCCGTCTTGCCGATGGCGCCGACCATGGGCACACCGGTGGCACGTTTCCATTTTTTCGACATGCTCTCGCCGGTGTGGCAACCCCAGCTCTTCACCTGCGCGCCTCTGGCGAAGATGCCGCGATTGATACGGCCAAGCTCGCTTTCGTGCAGCCATGACTTCGAGGCACTGTCGATCTCGTTGCTGTAGTCAAACATGAAGGCGGCTTTGTTCGAGTGCAGGAACCAGTCGAGGCTGGCAATTTTGACTTGGTCGCGTGGCTGTCCGCCGTTGAGGTAGTTGATCACCGTGTCGGGAGAGCTGAACCAGATGAGTTTCACTCCGTATTTGGGGGCGATGTTTCCGATCCAAGTGGTGAGGGGGCCTTCGTTTTGCCGCAGACGCCGCTCGTAGCTCGGACGGTGCACGAGCCAAGTGATGCGGGCGTTTTTGTCGGCGTCCTTGATTTGTTGGAAACGCGTCACGGCCGGTCGGATGAAGTTGCCCCACCAGCGGTCGTGCGGAGGCGTCTTGAATTTTTCCCACTGGTAAAGCGAGACACCGCCGCTGACGACGATGTGCTCTTTTTGGTAAGCAGCTTGGGCCGGCGCGGTGGCGACGAGCATGAGGGCGATGGCGAGCAGGCGGTGCATGGAATTGGGGAATTCTCCGCGAAAGTCGGCTTGGGGCAAGCCGATCTGGCGGGGATTTTGATGTAGCGGCGGCGTCCCCGGGGACGGCGACGCTACATAAGGCAGACAACAAAAAACCGGGGCGACCTTGCGGTCGCCCCGGGGTGATTAGCGATCAGGTCGTTTGGACTTAGTAGTCCATTCCACCCATTCCGCCCATTCCGCCGCCGCCGGGCATGGCCGGGGCTTTCTCCTTCTCGGGGATCTCGGTGACGAGAGCCTCGGTGGTGAGGAGGAGTCCGCTGATGGACGAGGCGTTTTGCAGGGCGCTGCGGGTGACCTTGGTCGGGTCGACGACGCCGGCTTTGACGAGGTCTTCATACGCGCCGGTGGCGACGTTGTAGCCTTCGTTGCCTTTGCCTTTTTTGACTTCCTGCACGATGAGGGCGCCTTCCTGGCCTGCATTGTCGGAGAGTTGGCGAAGCGGGGCTTCAACCGCGCGGTGCACGATCTGGGCGCCGATGGCTTCGTCTCCTTCGAGCTTGAGGTTGGCGAGGGCCTTCTGCGCACGGATGAGGGCGACGCCGCCGCCGGGGACGATGCCTTCCTCGACCGCCGCACGGGTGGCGTGGAGGGCGTCTTCGACGCGGGCTTTCTTTTCCTTCATCTCGGTCTCGGTCGCGGCGCCGACATTGATGACGGCAACACCGCCGGCCAACTTGGCGAGGCGCTCTTGGAGCTTCTCGCGGTCGTAGTCCGAGGTGGTCTCCTCGATCTGACGGCGGATCTGGGCGACGCGGCCCTGGATGTCTTTGCTCTTGCCTTCGCCTTCGACGATCGTGGTGGCTTCTTTTTCCACAACGACGCGCTTGGCTTTGCCGAGGTCATCGAGG
>JBILDG010000256.1:0-2988 GCA_044352715.1 Chthoniobacterales bacterium
CACGGCCAGTTCGCGTCCGATACCGCTCGAAGCCCCGGTGATGAGAAATTTGTCCATGGCGATAAGCATTACGTCACATCACCTTGGATGGAAACATGACAATCACGCGTCGCGCAGCTTCAACTTCGAAAGGATGCTGAAGTCTTCGAGGGTGGTGGTGTCTCCTTTGACGTCTTTGCCGCTGGCAATTTCTTTGAGCAGGCGGCGCATAATTTTTCCGCTGCGTGTTTTGGGCAGCGCCTCGGCGAAATGGACATCGTCCGGTTTGGCGATGGCGCCGATGGCGTGGCCGACGTGTTTGCGGAGCTTTTCGCGCAACTCGGGACTGGGTTTTTCGCCCTCCTTCAAAGTCACAAAGGCGACGACGCCTTGGCCTTTGATTTCGTCGGGGCGTCCGACCACGGCGGCTTCGGCCACCGAATGGTGGCTGACGAGCGCGCTTTCGATTTCGGAGGTCCCAAGGCGGTGGCCGGCCACGTTGAGGACGTCGTCGATGCGACCGACGATCCAAAAATAGCCGTCTTTGTCGCGGCGGGCGCCGTCGCCGGTGAAATAAAACCCAGGGATTTCGCTCCAGTAGGTTTTCTTGTAGCGCGCCTTGTCGCCGTAAATGGTGCGGAGCATGGACGGCCACGGTTTGCGCACGACCAGTTTGCCGCCGACGTTGGGGCCGACTTCTTTTCCTTTGTCGTCCACGATGGCGGCGTCGATGCCGAAGAACGGAAGGGTCGCGGTGCCGGGTTTGAGCGGCGTGGCGCCGGGGAGCGGAGAGATCATGATGGCGCCGGTTTCGGTTTGCCACCATGTGTCGACAATCGGACAGCGCTCGGCGCCGATCTTTTTGTGATACCACATCCACGCTTCGGGATTGATCGGTTCACCGACGGTGCCGAGCAGGCGGAGCGATGAGAGGTCGTGCTTATCGACCCATTCGTCTCCCCATTTGATGAAGGCGCGGATGGCGGTGGGTGCAGTGTAGAAAACGGTGACACCGTAGTTTTGAATAATCCGCCAAAAGCGGTCCGGGTCGGGCCAGTTCGGCGCGCCCTCATACATGAGGCAGGTCGCGCCATTGGCGAGCGGACCATAGACAAGGTAGCTGTGGCCGGTGATCCATCCGACGTCGGCGCTGCACCAGTAGATGTCGTCCTCCCGGAGGTCGAAAATGTATTTCGTGGTGGCGTAAGCCTGCGTGAGATAACCGGCGGTGGTGTGGAGGATGCCCTTGGGTTTTCCGGTCGAGCCGCTGGTGTAGAGGATGAAGAGCGGGTGCTCGCTGTCGTGGTGGACGACGGGGCAGTCGGCGTTGACGTATTCCAGTTCGCGGTGCCACCAGACGTCGCGGCCTTCCTGAATGTGGATCTCGTTGTTGGCGCGACGGAAGACGATCACCCGCTTCACCGTGGTCTCGCCGGCCAGCGCGGCATCGACGTTGTGCTTGAGCGGGACAATGGCGCCGCGGCGGTAGCCGCCGTCGGCAGTGATCACGCAGGTTGCGCCACAGTCGGCAATGCGGTCGCGGATACTGTCCGCGCTGAACCCGCCGAAAATGACCGAGTGGACGGCGCCGAGGCGAGCGCAGGCCAGCATGGCGATGGCCGCTTCGGGGACGAGCGGCATGTAGATGATGACGCGGTCGCCTTTTTTGACTTTGTTGCGTTTGAGGACGTTGGCGAAGAGGCAGACTTCGCGTTGGAGTTGTCCGTAGGTGAGGGTGCGCTTCTCGCCGGGTTCGCCTTCCCAGATGATGGCCGCTTTGTTTTTACGGTCGCTCGTGGCGTGGCGATCGACGCAGTTTTCCGCGACATTGATCGAGCCGCCGTCGAACCAGCGGGCGAAGGGAACTTTCCATTTCAGGACAGATTTCCATTTACGGCCCCACTGCAGCTCGGCGGCTTCCTTGGCCCAGAACTTTTGCGGGTTTTTGATCGAAGCGGCGTGGAGGCGTTTGTAATCCGCCATGTTTTTGACACGCGCTTTTTTGCTGAATTCACGCGCAGGTTTGATGACGCGGTTTTCGACCAGGTGGGATTCTATGTTTTGGCTCATGGTGGGGATTAAAAATGAAGTGCGGTTTTTTAAGTCCCGGCCGCCCGGCTCACAACCGAAAAAGTTCAATTTGCCGCACGACTTCGACTTGGACCGGAGCCGGACCGGTCACGAAGCGGAAGCGCCGGTCGTAACGGCCGCTGGCTTCGCGGCGACAACAAACCAAACAGGCCTCAGCCCTCCGGAACGGTCTGACCCGCGCGACTTCTTTGTGGCAGCGGGGGCAATGATAGACGTATTTGCGCGCGATCTTGCGTGGCGTGGCCAGCGGCAGCGAGTGGCAGCGTTTTTCCCCGGCCAAACCGAGATCGCGGCAGGCCTGTTGCCACTCCGGACCATGCGGGTTGAGCAAGCGCCGTGGATGGCGGGCGTGCGCGATCAAATGAGCCAATTCATGGAGAAATGTGCGGGTCAGTTCCTCCGGGAAAGCCAGCAGACGCGGGTTGAGTAAAATCACCGCGCAGTCCAGGCGTGCCAGTCCGGCCGTGGTGCGGAGACGCTCGTGCCAGTGGATGGTGATGCGTGCCGCCAACTCCGGAAGCTCCAGTCGCACCGCCCATGCTTTAGCCTCGTTTTCCAGCAGACGCATGGTCTCCGCCGGGTGAATGGATCCGGTCTGGAGGCGGCGGGCAGGCATGCGATTTGCCGGGGCTAAATCGAGTAATCGAAGGTGTCAGCCTTGGTTGTCTTGCTGACCACGCGGACCTGCGCTTCCTCGTAGTAGACGAGCGAGTTGGGGGGGACGCTGTGCATCAGGAAAACGTTGCCGCCTATCGTGCTGTTGCGACCGATGACCGTTTCGCCCCCGAGCACGGTGGCATTCGGATAAATGGTGACGCCGTCTTCCACGTCCGGATGGCGTTTCCCGCCTTTTTTGATGCGGCCGCTTTCGTCCTTGGCAAAGCTGCGCGCGCCGAGAGTCACGCCGTGGTAGAGCTT
>JBILDG010000257.1:0-2982 GCA_044352715.1 Chthoniobacterales bacterium
TCGCCATGCCGCTCGCCTACACCAAGCTCGGCGCCCCGGCCCCTGCCAACTCGGCCCAGCCGGATCTTTTCCGCTCATAAAACCTCCCCGCATGGGCATCTACCGTCGCACGCTTGCGTATTACCGTCCGTTCCTCGGCGAAACGGTCGTCGCCCTCTCTCTCGGGCTGCTCGTCACCGCGCTCAATCTCCTCAAGCCCTGGCCGTTCAAATACATTGTCGACGGCGTCCTCACGCCCGCGGGCAACGAATCCACGCTCGCAGCGCATGAACAGCTGCAACAGTGGTTCGATGCCGCCTCGCCCTCGTTCATCATTTTCGCGCTTTGCGCCGCCCTCGTTCTCATCACCCTGCTGGCCGGCCTGGCCAACCTCGTCTCGAACTACCTCCTCATCGGCGTCGGCCTCAAAGCCCTCCTCCGCATCCGCACCGAACTCTACGCCTACTTGCAATCGCTCCCGCTCAAGTTCCACGACTCCTCCCGCAGCAGCGACTCCAGCTTTCGCGTGGCCTATGACTCGCAGGCCATCCAGACGATCTACAACCGCGGCTTCGTCAATATTTTCACCTCTGTTGTCATGCTCGGTGGCACCTTCGCCATCATGGTCAAAATCGACGCGAAGCTGACCTTCCTCTCGCTCGCCGTGGTCCCGCTCATCGTTTTCGCCATCCACTACTTCGCGAAAAAAATCCGCAGCCAGAGCACGGCCATCCAGGAACGCGAGAGCGACCTCCTCGCCACCGTGCAGGAAGGCCTCGCTTCGATCCGCCTCGTGCATGCTTTCGGACGCGAGGAGCATGAGGTCGGCCAATTCCACCGCCGCGCTTCGCAGAGCCTCCTCGCAAATCTCCGCCTCACCACGACATCCGTCTCCAGCTCGTTGGTCATCAGCACGCTCATGGCTGTCGGCACGGCCGTGCTCTACTACGCGGGCTCGCTGCACGTGATGGAGCAAAAGCTCTCGCTCGGCGACCTCCTCGTTTTCGCCTCCTACCTGCTCATGCTCTACCAACCCCTCGAGCAGCTGACCTATACCGCATGGGCGATGGAAGGCGCTGCCGCCGGTGCCAAACGCTGCTTCGAAGTGCTCGACCGCCCCGACGAAATCCGCGATGCGCCCGACGCCCGCCCGCTCGTCGATGCCAAAGGCGGTGTGGAATTTCGCGGCGTGGATTTCGGCTACACCGACGCGCGTCTGATCCTGCGCGACATCTCGCTCACCGTATCCCCGGGCGAAAGCGTGGCCTTCGTCGGCGGCACCGGCACGGGCAAAAGCACCCTGCTCAGTCTCGTCCCCCGCTTCTACGATCCCGTTCGTGGCGACGTGTTCATGGACGGACACAACCTCCGCACGCTGACCAAAAAATCCATCCGCGCCAATGTCAGTATGGTCCTGCAGGACACCGTTCTTTTCTCCACCACCGTGCGCGAAAACATCGCCTACGGACGCCCCGACGCCACCGAAGAGCAAATCATCGAAGCCGCCCGCCGTGCGCAAGCCTACGATTTCATCATGGCCATGCCCGACGGCTTCGCCAGCCAGGTGGGGGAACGAGGCAGTCAGCTCAGCGTCGGACAACGCCAGCGCATCGGCATCGCCCGCGCCTTTTTGAAAAACGCGCCGATCCTTCTTCTCGACGAACCGACCTCCGCCCTCGATCCCGCCACCGAGAGCGCCATCATGGAAACCATCGCCGACCTCATGCGAGGTCGCACCACGCTGATTATCACCCACCGCTTGGCCACCGTGCATGGCTTGGATCGCATCGTCGTGCTCGACCGCGGCTCCATCGCCGAAGTCGGCACCGGCCCCGAACTCCTCGCCCGCGGCGGCGTCTACGCCACCATGTATCGCGCCGGGCAATACGATCGCTGACCCCGCCGTCAGTTCTCATGCGCATTATCTGCACAGGTCTTATCGGACAATACCCCTTCGGCGGCGTCATTTGGGATTACATCCAATATGTCCTCGGCTTCCGCGCTCTCGGCCATGATGTTTGGTATCTCGAAGACACCGGTGCTTGGGCCTACGATCCCGTCGCGCAGCAGCCGAGCGATGATTGCTCGAGCAACGTCGCTAGCCTCCGCCGCATCATGGAAGCGTTCGACCTCGGCGACCGTTGGATCTACCGCAACGTCGCCGATGGAAGTTATCATGGTGTGACCGATCCGGTTCTTGCCGAAAAAATTCTCTCCGAAGCCGACGTCCTCGCCAACATCTCCGGCGCTTGCTGGTTGCGCGAACCCACCGCCGCCATCCGCAAGAAACTCTTCCTCGATGGCGACCCCATGTTCACCCACATTTGTATGATGACGGATGAAAAAATCGCCGCGCGTATCCGCCAGCACGATGTCCATTATTCGTTCGGTCTGAATATCGGACAGCCAGACTGTCGAGTCCCGACTGGCGGACTCCACTGGATCCCCACCGTGCAACCCGTGGCCCTCGATCAATGGCAGGGGCCGGAAATCAAGCCGTCACCACTCGCCAAGGATGCTTGGACCACGGTGATGAATTGGTCCAGCTACGCGGCCAAAGAATTCCAAGGCGAAAGCTACGGACAAAAAGACACCGAGTTCCTGCGCTTCCTCGATCTGCCGAAGCTGACAGGCGAAAATTTCCTCCTCGCCGTTGGTCAGGGACCCGGCCGCAAACGCCCGACCGAGACACTCCAAGCCCACGGTTGGCAGATCATCGAGCCCGACGAGGCGCTCCCCGATCACATCACCTACCGCAACTTCCTCGCCGGCGCCAAAGCCGAATGGAGCATCGCCAAAAACGGCTACGTGAAATCGCACAGCGGTTGGTTCTCCTGCCGCAGCGCCTGCTATCTCGCCCTCGGTAAACCGGTCGTGGTTCAAGACACCGCCTGGAGTCGGCATCTCCCGGCCGGCGAGGGGATGCTGACCTTTTCCACTCTCGAGGAGGCCGCCGCCGCCATCCGCCTCGTCTCTGCCGATTACGACCGCCACGCTCGTGCC
>JBILDG010000258.1:0-2973 GCA_044352715.1 Chthoniobacterales bacterium
CGCTGCTCAACGAGGCACCCGATCGCTGCATGCTTTGCAGCGACGACAAACATCCCGACGACTTGCTCGCCGGTCACATCAACCAACTCTGCGCCCGTGCCATCGCCCACGGCGTGCCCCTGTTCCATGTTCTCCGCGCCGCCTGCGTGAATCCCGTCGAGCATTACGGACTCCGCTGCGGCCTCCTCCGCCCCGGCGATCCCGCGGACCTCATTCGCCTGCACGACCTCATCAGCTTCCGCGTCGCCGAAACATGGATCGACGGACAATGTGTCGCGCGCGACGGAAAATCCCTACTTCCCCGCAGCACCTCTCCCCGGATCAACAATTTCTGCACAAACGCCAAAACCGCCACCGACTTTGTCGCCCGCTCACTTGGTGAAAAACCAACGATCCGCATCATCGAAGCCCTCGATGGACAAATCGTCACCGGGTCCGATACCGCAGGGGCTCTCGTCGTGGACGGCTGCATCACCGCCGATCCGTCGCGTGATATTCTCAAAATTTCCGTGGTCAACCGCTACCACGACACCGCACCAGCCGTCGCCTTCGTCCGGGGCATCGGCCTCAAACACGGCGCCATCGCTTCCAGCGTCGCACATGACTGCCACAACATCGTCGCTGTGGGAGCCAATGACACCGACCTCGCCCGCGCGGTCAATCTCCTCATTGAAAACCAAGGCGGTATCTGCGTCGTCGGGCCGGACACTTCTGACATCCTGCCGCTCCCGGTCGCGGGATTGATGAGCGACGGCTATGCCGAGGACGTGGCTGCCGGTTACGCACATCTCACGCAGCAAGCACGCGAACTCGGCAGTCCCCTGCACGCGCCCTTCATGACTTTGTCATTCCTCGCCCTGCTCGTGATTCCGTCGCTCAAATTGAGCGACCGAGGACTATTCGACGGCGACCGTTTTGAATTTGTCCCCGTGATCAACGGTTCCACGAGGGCTTAGATCGGTTGAGGGCCTCAAGCGGGAGTTTGCTACTGCCTCGCCGGGAACGTTTGTTTTGACCGCTCGGTGGGTCGTGGACGCCCCGCCCAAATCCTCAATCAACTGCTGTGGATCTATAATTGCCCGCCGTGAGGAATTGGTGGAGGCAATGCGATGCGGGCTTCTTCGAGAGTAGGCGGAGGGGCGGGAACATCAAACGCCGGATCATCAAGAAGCTCCCTCACCTGGTATGCGGCAATGCTCGACGTAAGATTCTCCAGCGGGATCTGCACGTTCCCGCCGGACCGGAGGGCATTCTGCACGGCAATCAACGCCTCGCCTACGGCAGTCGGGGCGATTTTGCCCCTCGCTTCAACCTCCTCTCCGGCCGCGACCGAAGCCAGCTGCATCTTGGCGGCAAGCAGGGTCGAACTCATCCACGGCTCCTGCCGGTGCAGGTTGCCCAGCAGCTTTTGCCGGGCGTCTTTTTCACGTCCGGAGATGCGAAGCAAATCACCCCAAATGTAGTGGACGGCGGGGTTGGACAACTCTTCTTGGGATGATTCTTTGAGCAACAGGACAACTTGATCGCTTCCTCGGGAAGAACCACCCGCCGTTGCCTCAGCCATGGCAAGCAACAGCTTGGCCGCCGACTTATTATGGCCTTGCTGGAGGGCTCGTGCGGCGAATTGACGCACGATCGGAGTTTGACGTTGCGCCATGGCGATTTCCGCGGTGATCGCATCGGCCCCGGCCACTTGGGGATCCGCCCGGCGCGCATCCTCCGCGGCCAACAATGCCTCATTAAAACGGCCTTCGTTTTTTGCCCGCACCGCCTCGTCCATTGCTCGCATGGCACTTTCACGCCGCTCCGTATTGACCGGAAACGCTTCACCTCCGGCAACGGAGCGCATTGTCATCTTGTATCCTGTGACAAAGGCGCCCCCGACCAAGCCCAGTGAAACAGTCCACGCGAAAAATTTCAGACGGCGCTGACGTATTTTCATCTGCCGCCGGCTGATTCTTCGCGGACGCACTGCCATGGGCCTGGCAGTCCGCGGCGGGGGCGGCACCGAGAACGAACGAGGGGCAGTGTAGGGACGCGTGGCCTCGTGGCGCGGTTGGGATGGCTTCGCTGAGACCGGAGGAGGGGGCACCGAAAGTGGTGACGCAAAAACTTGAGGTGACGGCTTCCGCGCTTTGTCATCGGCTCTACCGGGCAGTTGCCCATCCATCGGACGAACCTGAATGCGAGGCCTGCTGTTTTCTGGCGAGAGTGATGACATCAACATTCTTTTGCATACCGAAGACCCGCCGACCCAACAAGTCCGTGCGAGATAAATCCTTTCTTCCCCGGCGGCGTCGTGTGCATAGATTTGAGCCATGACTACGCTCGAGCAGTCCGTGTTTATCCGATTCGAAGACGCCGATCCGGCGGGCGTGATTTTTTATCCCCGAGCCATCGCCATTGCGCATGCGGTCATCGAGGAACTTATCCGCTGCTCGCCGCTCGGTTGGAACGCATGGTTTGCCTCCCCCACCCATGCAGCACCGATCCGCCGGGCCGAAGCAGAGTTTTTTCATCCTCTGCGCACGGGAGAGAAAGTCACCGCCCGCGCGAACGTGGAAAGCCTCGGCGAGACCTCGGTTGTTTTTGTGGTCACTTTCCTCAACGCGGATCATGCCGTTGCTGCGCACGTCCGCACCGTTCATGTTCTCATCGACCGGTCCACAGGGCATCCCGTGCCGTTGACACCGGAAATCTGCGCTGCCCTGTCTTAGCCGGGAGAGTTAAAAATCGGCCGCGGCTTCTCCTGCGCTTCGAGAGATAGCATAAAAAGATTTCCCAGCCGCAGATTAGGCCGCTGACACACACGAAAATTTCTCCGACTTCCCGCCTCCTGGGTGTGACCGTGTTGCCGGTGGGAAACGCCGCCGATGCGTGGCTCTAATTTTTCACTCACCCGCGCCACAAATCGGGAACTCCCGCGAATTATGCAGTATCGGCACAAAATACGACCGACCGTCAAAGAGAGTT
>JBILDG010000259.1:0-2970 GCA_044352715.1 Chthoniobacterales bacterium
GCATAAACATCGTTCAACCACGCCGTCAGGCCGATTCCGCCCGGCACATTGTCCAACTCGGCAATAATGAAACCAGCATCCGTCAAAATCACATCCGGCCGGATGATTCGCGGCACGGCATCCGCCAGGGCCTTCGATCGCGCCAATTCAACCAATTCCCGCGGTTTGCCGCGATCAAGCAGGTCGGCAATCCAAGCCGGCCGCTTCCCCGAGACACTCAGCCGGTAAAGCATGTTGCAAGCTTCGACAAACTTGCGCAGCCGGAAGCCGAGCTTTTCCAACTCCTCATCCATGCCCGGCGGCAAAACGAAGGGCTCCGCCGCCACCCGCCATTCCTTGCCGGCGAAAAGTCCGCCCGGCGGCAGGGCGTCACGCACTCGCGCCGCCCGGGCCACGCGCTCCTCTGGGATATTGGCCGCGCTCACACCAAAGATTGCAAAGCCACCCGCACCAACTCCTCGGTCTTTGCTCCGGGATTCTTCACGCCCGCATCGCGCACCACTTTGGCCGCATCGACCTGCTTGTAACCCAGGGCGATCAAAGCCAGCACCGCGTCATTCGCCGCCCGCGCCTCCGCGCTCGGCGCATGCTCCGCGCTGGCCGCCTCCCAAGCCGCGGCCACCCCGAGCTTGTCTTTCAGCTCAAGCACGATGCGCTCCGCTGTCTTTTTGCCCAGTCCGCTGATTTTGGCAATCGACGCAATATCAGAATCCACCACCGCGGCTTTGAAGCGACCGACATCCATGCCGCTCAGCACCGCGAGCGCCAACTTCGGCCCGACCCCGCTCACGCGATTGACCAGCAAGCGGAACAAATCCCGCTCCTCCTCCGAGGCGAAGCCGAACAATGTGTGCGCGTCCTCCCGCACCTGCAGGTGGGTAAGCAACCGCACGCCCTGTCCTGGCTCCGGCAAGCGATCGTAGCTGGAGAGCGGGATGAAAACCTCGTAGCCTACCCCATGCACCTCAACCACCACCTGCGTGGGCAAAACCTCGCGCAAAACGCCTTCGAGATACGTAATCATTGATGATGACCGCTACCAGACCACGCCGCCACAGCAAGTGCGCTTTTCTGCTCCTGACCGCCGCGACCGCCTGCGCCGGCGCCGCAGAACCGCCCGATCCCGGCTGGCGACTTACCGTCATTCCCTCATTCGAACAACGGCCCGCCCTTCACGAAAAAATTCCCGGCTCCCGCACCGCCGTCCTCGCCGTCGCTCGACCGGCCGGCTATGGCGAGTTTGAATACGCCACGACACGGGGCGCCTTGCGCTTCTGCCGTGAACTCGCCGCCAAGCACGGCCCCGCCTGGCTCGATCGCGCCAGCACGTCCATCCGGCGCGACAAAAACCGCGTGATCGAACGCATTCTCATCACGGGCGAGGACCCGATGCTTTCGTCATTGGTCACCACCCCCGCATTTTACCGACGCTTCGAACCCCTGCTGGGCGACGGATTCCATGTCATCATCCCGGATCGCGGAACCATCGCGCTCTACCCTCGCCTGGCCGGGGAGATCCCCCCCGCCGATGTCGCCGCCCTCATCGAGATCAACCGTCTGGCTACTTATCCCGTCAGCACGGAAGTGTTCCGGGCCACACGCGACGGACTCGTGGCCGAGGGCGCTCTTGTGCAGGAGTAGTAAGCGGACTTTTTGCTTGCCCGTAGTCAGACAAACGCTAGTTTGACCGTTCACGCGTCACCAAATGCGCCGTTGGTCCTTGGGTTCCGTCGCCTCGTCGGCGGAGTCAAACGCGTCAAGGGAAACCCGGCGAATCATCACATCACATACTATGCCCGTTCGTCTCGGACGTTTCGAAATGCCCAAGTCTCTCGTGAAAGACGAGAAGACCGCCACCGACACCTATGCCAAGTTCTCTGCTGAGCCCTTCGAGGCCGGCTACGGACACACCATCGGCAACTCGCTGCGCCGCGTGCTCCTCTCCTCGCTGGAAGGCGCCGCCATCACCTCGATCCAGATCGAAGGAGTCAACCACGAGTTCCAAACCATCCCCAATGTGGTCGAAGACGTGGTGGAAATCATCCTCAACCTCAAAAAGGTCAAATTCAACACGCACGACCACGACACGCACCGCGTCGTGCTCAACGTGAACAAAGATGGCGCCGTCACGGCCGCCGACATCGAATCGACCAACAAGTGCGAAGTCCTCAACCCGAAGCAGCACATCGCCACCCTCGACAAGAAAATGAAGTTTTCCATCGAGATGAACGTGCGCAAAGGACGCGGATTCGCCAGCGGCGACGAAAACAAAACTCTTGATCAAGCCATCGGCGTCATCGCCATCGACTCGATCTTCTCACCTGTCACCCGCGTCAAATACGCGGTGGAAAACACCCGCGTCGGACAGCGCACGGACTACGACAAACTCGTGCTCGAAGTCTGGACCGACGGACGCATCACGCCCGATGACGCCCTGCTCCAATCCGCCGCCATCCTTCGCCACCACCTCGACGTCTTCGTCGGCACCGAGGAAACCGAGGTCGAATTCGACCAGACGCCGGAAGCCGTCAGCCAAGAGAACGCCAAGCTCAAGAAACTGCTCAACATGAGCGTCAACGAAATCGAGCTCAGCGTCCGTGCGGCCAACTGCCTCAACAACGCGAACATCACGACCGTCGGCCAACTCGCCATGAAGTCGGAAGCCGAAATGCTCAAATACCGCAACTTCGGCAAAAAGTCGCTCAACGAAATCAAGGACAAACTCGAAGAACTCAAGCTCGGCTTGGGTATGAAATTCGAACCCGGCCTGATCGAACTTCCCCCGGAGGAAACCGAGGCCGAAGACGAAGAGAAGTCCAAAAAGAAGAAGTAACCACTCGCCATGAGGCACCAGAAAAAAACTGTCAAACTCGGCCGTTCGCAGGCTCACCGCGACGCGCTGCTGGCCAACCAGGTCTGCAGCCTGATCATTCACCAGCGCATCCGCACCACCCTGGCCAAAGCCAAGGC
>JBILDG010000260.1:0-2961 GCA_044352715.1 Chthoniobacterales bacterium
AAACCGCACCCATGATCGCGTATTGCAGCATGTGCTCGGGCCGGGCGTCGGTATTGGCACCTGCGTCGATCAGCACGCAGAGATTCGTCTCGGTCGGGAGGAGGGCGGCAATACCCGGGCGGTCGATACCTTCGAGCGTGCGAAGCTTGATCGTGGTCGCGGCGACGGCAGCTCCGGTGTGGCCAGCGCTGACCACCGCATCGGCCTGCCCGTGTTTGACCAGGTCCACCGCGCGGGCGATGGAGGAATCTTTCTTGCGGCGCACGCCCTCGACCGCAGTTTCAGACATTTCCACGACCTGGGTGGTGTGGACAATCTCGATGCGGGCGTCATGGCAGCGATGCTTGTCGAGTTCCGCCCTGATGCGCGTCTCGTCACCGACAAGGTAGAGTTTCTCGAGATTGCCGAATTCCCGGATAGCCAGGACAGCGCCCGCCACACAACTTTGCGGGGCGTAGTCGCCGCCCATGGCATCGAGGGCAACCTTCATAGGAGATGCGAGCCTTACGCTGCGCCGACCGAAAGAACTTGGCGGCCCTTATAGTAGCCGCAAGCCGGACAGGCGGTGTGCGAAGGGACTTTGGCTCCGCATTGGCCGCAGGTGCCGAGTTCGCCGGCACGCCAGCGGTTGGCCGCCTTGCGGGTACGCAGGCGCATTTTGGAAACTTTACGTTTGGGAACTGGCATATGAAATCAGCGTTTGAGTTTGAGCTTATCCAACTGGTCCCAAGCAGATTCCGTGATTTTCTGCATCCCGCCGCCGGAAGCTTCCGGTTTGTGGTAGGGACAAGCGTGGCGGAGAGTTAAATCACATCTCGGGTGGTTTGGCAAAGCCAATAAAAGCTCCTCTCTGACCAGCGGGGTCAGATCGACCAGTTCCCGGCCGTCGATTTCCACCTGCGTCGCGAAAGGATCGACCTTCGCCTCATAAACAAACGGCTGCAGGCATGCGACGCAGGTCATTTCCACCGGAGCGATCACTTGACCCGTGGCAAAGAGCCCTCCTTCGGAAAGCCCCACCTCCAAACTGTAGCGCACCGGACCGGCGGACTTGGCCCCGATCTCGCCGAGATCAAGGAAACCGGCGTCCTCCTCACCCTCGACATGCTTGCCCTCGGGGGGAATTTGCTGGAGATGAACCGCGATCATTCCTTTGCCCCTCCCCGGCGAAATTTGCGCCGCAACGCCTGCATCACCGGCTCGGGCACGACGCCGGAGATATCCCCGCCCAAACGGGCCACTTCCTTGACGATACGGCTGCTCAGGTAGCTGTAATCCTCCTTCGGCATCAAAAAAATTGTCTCCACCTCGGGGGCGAGCCGACGATTCATCAAAGCCATCTGGAACTCGAATTCGAAATCCGACACGGCGCGCACTCCCCGCACCACGACCTGCGCCGCCTCGGCTTTGACGAAATCCACCAGCAACCCGTCGAGCTTTTTGACCTTGAGCCTCGGTTCATCCGGCAAGGAAGCGCGGATCAACTCGAGCCGTTCATCGATGCTGAACAGCGGTTGCTTGACCTCGCTCGGCGCCGCCGCCACCACCACCTCGTCAAACAACCGCAGCGCCCGCCCGATCACATCGAGGTGACCGAACGTCACGGGGTCGAAGCTGCCTGGGTAGATGGCGCGTCTCATGGCTTACTCCCACTCGATCGTCGCCGGAGGCTTGCTGGAAATATCGTAGCACACACGATTGACTCCACGGACCTCGTTGATGATGCGGCCGGAGACGCGGGCGAGCAATTCGTAGGGCATGCGCACCCAGTCGGCCGTCATGCCGTCGCGGCTTTCCACAATGCGCAAAGCAACCGTGTTTTCGAACGTCCTCTCGTCACCCATCACGCCGACGGAACGGACTGGCAGCAGCACGGCGAAAGATTGCCAAACTCGGTCATACCAGCCCGAGGAAACCATTTCGGCCTGCACGATCTCGTCGGCATTCTGCAGCACTTTCACCCGCGCCCGTGTCACTTCACCGAGGATGCGCACGGCCAAGCCCGGACCGGGGAATGGCTGGCGGTGGACGATTTCACGCGGCAGCCCGAGCTGCAGCCCCACCTCGCGCACCTCGTCTTTGAAGAGCTGGCGCAGCGGCTCGACGAGTTGGAATTTCATCCGCTTGGGCAATCCGCCCACATTGTGATGGCTCTTGATCATCGACGCCGGGTTGCCCGCGATCGGCACGCTTTCGATCACGTCGGGATACAACGTGCCTTGGGCGAGGAAGCGGTAAGGACGGCCCTTGCGTTGCTTGACCAGCGACGTCGCCGCCTTCTCGAAGACCCGCACGAACTCGGTTCCGATAATCTTGCGCTTGCGCTCGGGGTCGGTCACCCCGCGCAGCTTGCCGAGAAATTGCGCAGAGGCGTCAATGATCCGCAGATCAATGTGGAAATGCTTGCCGAAGATTTCCCTCACCCATTCGCGCTCGCCGGCACGGAGCAACCCGTTGTCCACAAAAATGCATGTCAGCTGGCTACCGATGGCCCGGTGCAGCAGCGCGGCCGCGACCGACGAATCCACCCCGCCGCTCAGTCCCAAGACCACACGATCCTGCCCGACTTGGGCGCGGATTTCCTCGCAGGCCCGCTCGATGAACGAGCCGGTGGTCCAATCCGGACGGCAGCCGCAGATGCCATGGACGAAATTTTCGATGACCTCGCTGCCGCGCGGCGTGTGGGAGACTTCCGGATGGAACTGCAACCCGTAAAAATTGCGTTTGGCATCGGCGATGGCAGCCGCCTTGGAGTTTTCCGTCGTGCCGACCACCGCGAAACCCTTCGGCAGCCTGGTCACTTTGTCTCCGTGGCTGTTCCACACATCGAGCGACTTGGGCAAACCCGCGAAGAGGGCATTCTTCCGCGTCACGCTCAACTTCCCGGGACCGAACTCGCGTTCGCCCGAGGCTTCCACCGCTCCTCCGAGATCACGGGAGAGCAACTGCATCCCGTAGCAG
>JBILDG010000261.1:0-2960 GCA_044352715.1 Chthoniobacterales bacterium
AAAAAGATCTTCCCGAAAGCCTTTGGGTTGCCCAAGCACTTCAAGACCAGATCCACCAGATTCCCGACATAGATGAAACTGCGCCGGTTACGCACCGAGGCGAGAGGCAGCGGGATGCCTAATCGAATAAGCTTAAGCAGGCGCTCCATATTGCCTGGATTACCCGGACCATAGACCAACGGGGGCCGAATGATTGTCCATTCCATGCCAGAAGCTGCTGCCGCCTCTATCAGCAATTTCTCGGCCTCAAGTTTGCTTTTACCGTAAGCTGTCGAGGGATTGCACTGCGTGCCGGGGCCAATGATCTGCTCAGCTTGCTCGCAAACCGCACCGATCGAGCTCACAAAAACGAAATGTCGAACTCCAGCTTGCGCGGCTTGCTGCGCCAAGCTTGCCGTTCCGTCCACGTTGGTTCGTCGCATCAAATCCAGGTCGGACTTTGTCGGCCTGTTGATGTGGGCAAATCCAGCAAGGTGAACCACAGCATCGATTCCGCGAAGCCCTTCAGCCCAACACGTTCTGCCGTCGATACTGCCAACGCGGAAGGATTCGCAAGACAAAGAGACTCCCGAGCGAACAGCAGCACGCACAAACGCGAAGTCCGCGAGCAAGCGCGGCAGCATAGCGCGGCCGATAAAGCCAGTGGCACCGGTAATGAAGATGCTAAAGCTTTTATGCATTTGATTGGATTGTGGCGCACAAACAAAAACCTCCGATTGCTCGGAGGTTAAGCGTAGCCGTCATGATTTGAACCGATCTAATCACCATTGAGCTTTGATCTCCGGCTGAACCCTGTAGCGAAAATAAAATGTTTGGCGCGGGTAACGCCCTTATGGAACGCATAGCTGAATGGGTTAGCTGAAAGTCCGTTGGCTCGCAAAGCACTGATTATCTCAAAATTCTGGGCCAATATGTTTTTGAAATGCGCGTTAGTGGCACCGCCGGTCCGCATCTTCACCAAAACTTCGGGGAGATAGGTTGAGTTTACACCAGCGCACTCTAGAAGCCTCATCATGAGATCATTGTCTGCCGCAAGATTTAATGACGTATTAAAGCCGCCAATGGCTCGGAAATCATCAAGCCGCACGAAAAATGATGGGTGGGGTGGAACCCACCCTTTTGCAAAAGAACCCTTCAAAAATTCACCCGACTTCCAATAACGAATCGTTTTTCCCGTGTCGTTTTTGGCCACGTATTCCAGATCACCATAGCACGCTTTAATTGTCTTATCGGAAAATCGCTCCATAACACTGCTGATCGCGTGCGACGAGGCATAGAAGTCGTCGGCATTCAAGAAGCCGACCACATCTCCTGAGGCCATGGCCGCTCCCTTGTTCATAGCATCATAAAGACCGCGGTCTTTTTCGGATACCAAACGCGCGATCCGTGACTCATAGGGCCTTAACGCCTCGAGAGTTCCGTCCGTCGATTCCCCATCGATAACAATATGCTCAATGTCGGGGTAGTCCTGCGAAACGACCGAATCAATAGCATCACGAACGGTAGCTACGGCGTTTAGGCAGACAGTGACGATGGAAACTTTCACGCTATGGTCGATTCGAAGAACACGCGGGTGTGCATCAAGTCAATACGGCTCGGGCTATCCGCGGCGCCCGCATCAGCAATCCTGCGGCCAGGCACATGCGGCGCCCGATTACCTGCAGGGCATTACCAGTGCGACCGATACTCGTATTGGCACCGTGGCGCCGGTATTGCATCAGCACGCGGTCGATATAGCGCACGTTTCCGCTGATACCTGCCATGATTCCGAGCCACATATCATGCATCGGAACAACACTCGGAACTGGAAGAGCAAGACCGAGGATGCTGCGGTGGATGGCCATAGCACATCCCAGAAATCGATTCCTGCAGAAGGTGGAAATCGGATCACCTTGAAAGCCATTCCTTGTGGCCATGAACGACTCGAGAAGGACCTTGCCTTCGCCGTCGATTACTTCGACATCGGAGACCACGGCTTTGCAGTCCGCATCCGCCTCGAACTCACAGACGAATGCATCGCGTTTGCCGGGAATCCATACGTCGTCTTGATCGCAAAGGAAAATGATGTCGTTGCGCGCGGCTCGCAGTGCCGTCTCGAAAGTAGCAAAGACCCCCTGATTCCGGTCGTGCCTAATGATCCTCAGGTCGGGCCAAGCACACCCCTTGAGAATGGCAACGGAATCGTCGGTAGAAACATCGTCCACCGCGATGATCTCGTCACCCGGGCACAGGTTGGCCAACAGTGATTCAAGCTGCTGCGGCAAGAACTCCGATCCATTGAATACTGCGAGGGCCACGCTTGCGCTCCTGCTTTCAGTGTGAGCTAGTGCGGTGGACTCGCTGTTTAAACGCATTGGTCGGGAGACTTTTCTGCCGAGAACAAAATCAAATAAAGGCAACTAAGGCATCGGCTGTGTCTTGTTGCCTTGCACTGAAAACGGAGCCGAAGCAAAGCGAAGACAGGTCGCTAACGCGGCCAACTGATACCGCAGCGCAGCGGAGATGGCTCGCCGCGGTGACCAAACGGCCCTTAGGCAAAACTAGCCATTCTGATCCCGCAGTGGTCAGTCGTATTTATCGCAAACCTTGAAACTCGGGGCCGCCTTGTCCTTGGGCGAGAGAATGGGCTCAATGCCGATTTCCAGAGGCCAATCGATGGCCAAGTCCGCATCATCCCAGCGCAACGCACGCTCGTTATCGGGTGAGTAGGGAGTGGTAACCTTGTAGTGGAAGTCCGTGGTGTCGCTGACGACAAGGAACCCGTGGGCGCAGCCAGGCGGAACATAGAGTCGTTCGTGGGCGTCGGTGGTCAGCATGTAGCCATCCCAGACGCCGTAGGTCGGTGAGGTTTGCCGCAGATCAACAAGGACATCAAAGACCGTGCCTGATGTCACCCAAACTAATTTTCCCTGAGCTGCGTCACCCGACTGATAATGCAACCCACGCAGGACATGCTTGGA
>JBILDG010000262.1:0-2925 GCA_044352715.1 Chthoniobacterales bacterium
CGCTCAAACTCCATCTCAAAGCCGCGCTGATCTGCGCCTTGGTCGCGATCGTGCTGTCTTTGCCTTTGCTCTGGGCTCTCCAACTTCCCGGCTGGCAGGGTTGGCGTCCGGAGTTGGTGAGTCCGCGCGCCGAGGCCTTGTTGTCTGTTTTGTTGGCGTTGTGGACAGCGTGGTGTGTCGTCGATATTCCCAGTCGCGGTTTGAAGGTCCTCATCTGGATCGCCACGTTCTGGCTTTTGGCGAGCGGTCTGTGGATCGCGGGTCTCTATGGTTTCGCGACGAATTCGATGGTGCCGCTTGCCGCAGTGGGCTTGGCCGGTGCCGGGGCGCTGGCATTTTCCTTTTCACCGTCCGGTTCGCGCCGGGCGAGGTGGGAGGCGCTCGTGGGCAACCGGGTGGCTCCGGAGGTTCTTCGGACCTCGATTGATGAGCGCCATTTGGAAGATGGGCCGCGGACGGAAATACTCGCCGTCGTAGAGGTGCTTTGGCCGGGAAGCCCGATCGATGAGCATCAGGCATGGGGCAGCTTGGCGGAACGCGCGGGGCGGGCGGCGGAGCATTTTCAAAAAGCGGGCGGTTACCTCGAGCGCTGCGACGGCGAGGGGGTGCGTTTTGTTTTCGGCTGTTGGGGTGGCGAGATCTCGCCGACCGCCGTGGTTGAAGTGGTGAATGAATGGGTCAAAGTCGCCGGAGGATGCGTGGCAATCACCCGGGGCGAGTGCGTGACCGGCGTGGGATATTTTCCCACCGGAGCGCGCTGGACGGTGGGGGGTGTGCCGTTGCGCCGGGCAGCGCGTATGGCGGCGGCGGCGCGCGGTTATGCTGCACGCGTGGTCGTGGAGGACACCTTGGCCAAAGAAGTCGGCGAGGCTTGGATGTCGAGACGATTGGCTTGGTGGGACTTCGAGGGTGAACGGATTCTATTGAGCGAGATCGTCGAAAAATCTGGAGACGCCTTGCCTGATGCAGGCGAGGCGCTGCGCCGCTGGGACCGGGCTTGGGATGCTTTCTGGAGCGGCGATTGGTCCACCGCAGAGAACGTCTTCGGGGCTTTGGCGCGCGAGCGCGAGGATGACGCCGCACGGATTTTTGCCATGCGCAGCGAGGCCGCTCGTCGGCAGGATTTGGAAAAGTGAAAAACGCGGATTATCCCGAACCTTTTCGTGCGCTGGTGCGCGAGTTGCGCCGTTTGCCGGGGGTGGGCCCGCGAAGCGCCGAACGGATGGCTTTGTGGTTGCTGGAAGATGGCGAGCGCTCGGCTGCCTTGGCCGAGATGGTTGCTGCCGCCCGTGATGCGGTGCGCCATTGCGTTGAGTGCGGATTTTTCTCCACCGGTGATCGCTGCGAGCTATGCATCGATGATGGGCGTGAGCGTTTGCTTTGTGTGGTTGAAAGGGCTACCGATATCCTGCCGATTGAACGTTCGGGAGCGTTCCGCGGTTATTATCACGCGCTCGGAGGAAGGCTTTCGCCTTTGGAGCATGTCGGGCCGGAGGATTTGCGTTTGACCGAGCTCACCTCGCGTCTGGACGGAGGCGAATTTTCCGAGGTGATTCTGGCGTTGAGCACCGATGTTGAAGGCGAAGCCACGGCCAACTATTTGGTAGAAATTCTTGCGCCGCGCGGTGTTCGCGTTTCGCGTCTGGCTCAAGGTATGCCGGCGGGCGGGGGTCTCGAAAATGCGGACGAACTCACCCTGGCCCGCGCGATGGCGGGCCGGCGCGAGGCGGCCGGCCGATGATCGTGAAACGGCGTGTTTTCGCCGCAGCGGTGTTGGTGTCGATGGCCGGCGTGGTACAGGCTTTGCCGCCGCGGAATTTGTCCGCCGCGGCCGAGCACTCGGTTGCCCGTGACGAGTATTCGCTGCTGGTTTGGTATAAGGGGCGCGTGATCTTCGAGCGGGGGCCGGACTGTAAAAACCCGGCGCCGAGGATTTACAGCATCACCAAGAGTCTCGTGTCCATCGGCGTGTTTCGTAATGCGTTGTCCGGCGGACTATCGCTCGGGCAGCCGGCGCGGTTCGCGGGAGCGCGTGGTGTCACGCTGGAGGAACTGCTCAACCAGAGTTCCGGTTTGCCGCCGGCTCATCGGGAGTTTTACTCAGCCGGTCTGCGGGACAAAGAAGCCGTGCTGCGCCGGCTCAAGCCGAATGGTGAGCGTGGCAGGTTTGTCTACGGCCCCTCGCATTGGGAGGTGCTGGCTGAGGAAATTAACCAGTCCACTCTCCGGCCTCTCGATCTGTGGTTGAAAAAATTCGTGCCCGGGGCAAAGCGTCAAGTGGTGGAGAGTTGGCGACGCGATGATCATGGTCGCCTCTTTTTTTCCACCGGCGCGAGGATGGATGCGCGTGATCTTTTGCCTGCCGCCCGAGAGGTGCTGCGGGGGCTGCGGGACGGCCGAGGGTGCTGGCCGGTTGAAGTGCGAGATATGATGGCCAGCGGCACATCTGCCAATCGCATGTATGCGTTGGGATTCTGGCTCAATCGCGGCGCAGGGCAAGCGGGGGTGCGGGAGATAGATGTCGAAACGGCTTTGGGGTCCCCGAAGTCGGCGGATTTTTGGCGTCAGGGGTGTCTGAGTTTGGCTGCACCGGCTGGGATGGTTGCGATGATCGGTTCGCACGGCCAACGCGTTTACATCGTGCCCTCGCAGGACTTGGTGGTGATTCGCCTCGGAGCCGGGAGAGGGTTCAACGATGCGAAGTTTCTGCGCTGTTTGTTTGGCTCATGAGAAGGCTCTCAGGGGATTCCCGCGGGTAGAGCGCGAGGGGCTTGCTCGGGAGGAAGCGCCAGAAGCAAGGTGGATTCGCCGCGTTGCCAGCGGTAGCCGAAGCCGAAGGGCAGCGGGAAGGCGCCACCCTCCTCGTAGATTGAGCGTAGGACGGGTTGGTTGTATTTGGTGAAAATGTCGAGAGGCGTTGTGTAG
>JBILDG010000263.1:0-2909 GCA_044352715.1 Chthoniobacterales bacterium
TCCGGATCACCCAGGTGCGTGATGCATCGCCATGGCGTGCTTTCCGCTACCGTTTTCCATGGCTCGGGGCCACGATCATCAGCGGGACGATCTGTGCAGTTCTGGCGGGGTTCTTCGAGCTTACGCTGGCCAACAGCCTGATCCTGGCTTTTTTCCTGACGCTTGTGTTGGGGCTGGGCGAAAGCGTCAGCATCCAATCAATGGCTGTAACAGTGCAAAACTTACGGGCGGTCGAACCCACCTTGAGAGGCTACACCCGCGCACTTCTGCGGGAGGGCGGAACGGCGGTTCTTTTGGGTGCGGCCTGTGGGGGAGTGGTCGGCTTGATTGCGTGGATTTGGAGGGGAACCGGTCTGGAGGGATTGGTGATTGGCGGCAGTATTTTCCTGTCACTGTGCATGGCGTGTTTCTTGGGATTGAGCGTTCCGACAGTTTTGCATGCGTTGAAGCTCGATCCGAAGGTTGCCGCGGGACCGCTGACTCTCGCGCTGACGGATATTTTCACCCTCCTGTTTTATTTTAGCGTGGCCACCTATCTGTTGGCTTAAAATTTTGATTGCAGTGACATCCGCCGCAGCACGGCTTTTTCGATTTCCACGGCGAAGAAAAGAACCAGACCGAAAAACGTGATTCGCAGCCATTCACTTGGTCCGATGGGCACGGTGTGGAAGAGCGATTGGAGCGGCGGTGAATAGGTGAAGACAGCTTGCAGAACCAAGAGAATGGCGACGGCCAGGAGCACGGGGCGACTGCCGGTGATGCCCTCGATATTCCAAGAAGGGGCAAGGATGTATCGGCTGTTAAAAAGATAAAAAACCTGTCCGACGACCAAAGTGTTGATCGCCACGGTGCGGGCGAACTCCTCGCTCGTTCCGGGGTCGTATTTGGACAACAGGTAATGGCCGAAAGTTCCAGCCACCAGCAGCACCGAGACAAATGCTACCCGCCAAACGAGTAGCGGGGTCAACAGGGGTGTTCGCGCTTCTCGGGGCGGTCTTGTCATCAATCCCGGCTCGGGAGGCTCGAAAGCCAAGGCCAGAGCGAGGGTGACGGCCGTGACCATGTTGACCCAGAGGACTTGCACGGGCAAAAGCGGCAGGCTGAGACCAAGAATAACCGCGGCAACAATCGTGAGTCCTTGTCCGCCGTTGGTGGGCAGGATGAACAAAATGGCTTTTTTCAGATTGTCATAAACGGTCCGACCTTCCTCCACGGCGTGGGCGATCGAGGCAAAGTTGTCATCAGCCAGCACCATGGAGGCTGCTTCTTTGGCGGCTTCGGTTCCTTTTCGTCCCATCGCGATACCGACATCGGCGCGTTTGAGCGCAGGTGCGTCGTTCACGCCGTCTCCGGTCATAGCCACAACATGACCGGAGGCCTGCAACGCGGTAACCAGCCGGAGTTTGTGTTCCGGCGTGGCTCTCGCGAAAACATCAACCGAAGCCGCGCACTCAGGAAGATGATCATCATCAATTTTTTGCAACTCCTGGCCCGTGATCACATCGGCTCCATTGCCAATACCCAATGCTTCGCCGATGGATCGGGCGGTGACTGCGTGGTCGCCGGTGATCATTTTCACTCTGATTCCCGCCCGCCGACAGGTTTCAACAGCAGCGATAGCCTCATCCCGAGGCGGGTCAATGATCCCCGCAACACCAAGCAGGGTCAGCCCTGAATGCAGATCCTCTGCGGAGATACCGCGTTTGGACCCGTCACATGATTTGGTGGCGATAGCCAAAAGACGCTGACCTTCACGGGCTGTTTGCAGCATGAGATTTTCCCAACGGGGAAGGTCAAGCGGTTCATCGCCGGCCCGCGTTCTTTGCATATCGCACGCTTTGAGCACGGCCTCAGGCGCTCCTTTCATCACGATAAACGTGCGGGTGCCGTCGCGGTGCAGCGTGGCCATGAATTTATGGGCTGAGTCAAAAGGGATGCTGTCGAGTCGCGGAAAGGCAGCCCGGATTTCCTGTCGATCCAAACCTCCCTTCATGGCAAGAACCATGAGGGATCCCTCGGTCGGCTCACCCTCAAGATTCCAAGACCCGTTTGTTTGGTGAACTGCGGATTCGTTGCACAAGATGGATGCACGGAGCACCTCGACCAACGGGCTGTGTGATTCGTCCGGAGTGATCACTTGGTTCTGAGCAATAAAGTCACCCACAGGCTCGTATCCGGCTCCGCCGACGCGGTAGGTGGTTTCAGCCATGACCACGTTTTGAACAGTCATTTCATTTTTGGTCAGCGTCCCGGTTTTGTCCGAACAGATGACAGTGACCGATCCGAGTGTCTCCACGGCAGGAAGGCGCCGGATGATGGCATTACGTCTCGCCATGCGCTGAACACCAATGGCGAGAGTTATGGTCATGATGGCAGGCAATCCTTCCGGTATTGCCGCGACAGCCAAACTCACGGCCGCCATGAACATCTCAACGGCGTCAAACCCCCGAATCCAGTAACCGAAAGCAAATGTGGCTCCAGCAACAACAACTATGCCGGCACTGAGCCAGCGGCCGAATTGGGCCATTTGACGCAACAGCGGTGTGGTCACACTTTGCACGCGGGAAAGCATGCCGCTGACCTTTCCAATCTCGGTGGCCGCACCGGTGGCTACAACGACACCGGAGGCACGTCCATACGTGGCGAGCGTGCCGGAGTAGGCCAGGCAGAAACGATCACCAAGTTCCGCGATTTCCTCCACGCTTTCCGCAGATTTCTCGACTGGCACGGACTCACCAGTGAGCAGAGCTTCATCGACGCGGAGGCTCTGGACCTCGATCAATCGGAGGTCGGCCGGAACACGGTCGCCTGCTTTGATCATGACGATATCCCCGGGGACTAGATCACCGGCGTTGATAGTCTCGCGGTGGCCATCGCGGCGCACCATGGCCTTCGGTGAGAGCATGGCA
>JBILDG010000040.1:0-9871 GCA_044352715.1 Chthoniobacterales bacterium
CCCGACTTTTCCGACGTGAGCGCCAGCGTCAATGACTTACTGCGCCTGACCAGCACCACACCGTTCAGCTTTGCGCTCACCGCCGGCAACGTGGTGAATATTTATTTCAATGTTGCCAGCTTCGGGGCAGGCCAAGTTTACACTGGCGGGTTTTTCACCGATGTGGCGAGCGATTTCCTCGGTCAGATCGAGGACGCCACGTTCAACTACTACTTGGCCAGTGCATCGGGGGCAGTGACATACAACGGGATAAGCTATAGCGCTTTAGGCGCAGGATACAGCGTGGATGTATCGACCGTCGTGCAGAGTGCCAACTTTGCCGGCGGGAATGTCAATGGACAGATCTCTCAATTCCAAGTTGTGCCCGAACCGAGCACTTATGCGCTGCTCGCCCTCGCTGCGGCCGGCCTTGGAGCGCACTTGATTCGGGGGAAGCAGCGTCGTCGGGCAGCCAAAAACAAAGCTCGCCCACGTCCCATTGCTTTTGGACTAATCCGCTGAATGGTTGGCAGACCGCTGAGGCGGGTAGTTCTTGCCGAGGAATGCCTTTTCGCTTCGGGGGATACGACTATACTTTCCGCATTGTTGAAATGAACCAACTCGACCAGCTCAAACAATTCACCACCGTGGTGGCGGACACGGGCGACTTCGAAAGTATCCGGCAGTTTTCTCCACAGGATGCGACGACGAATCCTTCGCTGATTTACAAAGCCGTCGCGCAACCGGAATACGCGGTGCTGCTCGATGAAGCGGTGGCCGGAAAACGTGGCGCGAGCCTGCCGCGCGAGGAGTTGGTGCGTGACATCATCGACGACCTGCTTGTTCTCTTCGGCGAGAAAATTTTGCAGATCGTGCCGGGGCGTGTTTCGACCGAGGTGGATGCGCGGTTGTCCTTCGACACGCCGGCCACGATCGAGAAAGCGCGCAAGCTCATCGGGCTCTACGCGCAGCGCAAGATTCCGCGCGAGCGGGTGCTGATTAAGATCGCTTCCACGTGGGAAGGAGCCCGCGCGGCCGAGGTGCTGCAAAATGAGGGCATCAACTGCAATCTCACGCTGCTTTTCTCGCTGCCGCAGGCCATCGCCTGTGCCGAGGCAGGAGTGCGGCTGATCTCGCCATTCGTCGGACGCATCTACGACTGGTATAAAGCCAAGACGGGCCAGGAATACCGTGGTGCCGAAGATCCCGGAGTGCAGTCGGTGCGGACGATCTACAACTACTTCAAAAAATTCGGCTACGAAACGCAGGTCATGGGCGCGAGTTTCCGCAACACCTCGCAGATCCTCGAGTTGGCGGGTTGCGATTTGCTCACGATCAGCCCGGAATTGCTGGCCGAGTTGCAAGGGTCGGACGCTCCCGTGACACGTCACCTTGCGGTCGAGGAAGCGAAGAAATCCGACATCGCGAAAATTTCGATGGATGAGAAGACCTTTCGTTGGATGCTGAACGAGGATGCGATGGGCACGGAGAAGTTGGCCGAAGGTATCCGCAAGTTCTCCGAGGACATCGTGAAGCTCGAGAAAATCATCGCCAACAAGCTCGGTTGAATCTCATATCAGCAGCGCCACATTTTATGAAAACCCGCCTCCCACTCCTCTTCATTGCGGCAGCCCTGATGGTCGGCTGCGCCACCTCGAGCACCCGCGTCTCCGCGCCGTATCTGACCGTTCTCCAGCAGCGCGGTGTCGATCCCGGCACTTACACCCGCATCAGCCACGGACGCGTGCTGACTTATGATGATATTTACGATCTCGTGCAAAAGGGCATCCCGAGCGACAAGATCGTCGACTACCTTAAGGCCACGCGTGCTCCTTATATCTTCAGCCAGCAGCAGATCAATCGTCTGGCCACCGCTGGAGCTGGTCCCACTCTCGTAAAATTCCTCGAAACCCCGCCGACCAAACCCAACACGGACGGTTTTGACAATCCGACGACGCAGGCGTTTTTGAACAGTCCTTATTGGCGCGATCCTTATTACATGGACGCCGGCCCGATGCAGTTCATGTTCCCAGAGAGTTGGAACGCCGGTCCATTTGCCGGGGCTTCCGGCGTTGAGGAGCAGCCGATGCAGTAGCGGGGCGCATGGCGGACGCTATCGCGGGTTGGGTGGAGAAGGCTCATCGGCGAGGGCGCCGATGAACACGGCCGGGGCGGCCGTGCTCCCCGAGACCTGAGAACTGCCAAGATGAGGCCGTTCGACCACAGATCATTAGTCCGAGAGCTTCGGGACCTTGGTTTTACTCGCCGGTTTTCTTTTCGAGCTTCTTCAGCTTCGGGCGGGTGACGGCGAGGTTGTAGGGGTGGTAGGGATTACGGCGGTAGAAATCCTGATGGTACTCTTCGGCGGGGTAGAATTTTTCCAGCGGGACGATTTCGGTGACGATGGGGGATTTGAATTTCGGCTGGGCGCGCTCGAGCGACTCCCGGGCGAGGCGGACTTGGGCGTCGTCCGTGGTGAGGATGATCGAGCGGTATTGCGTGCCGACGTCGGCGCCTTGGCGGTTGAGCGTGGTGGGGTCGTGCGCATCCCAGAACAGGTCGATGATTTTATCGTAAGAAATTTTATCGGGGTCGTATTCGATTTGGACGATTTCGGCATGGCCGGTTTTGCCGGTGCAGATGTCGTCGTAGGTCGGGTTCTCGGTGTTGCCGCCGGCGTAACCGGAGGAGACGGAAAGGATGCCGGGGAGGCGTTCGAAGATGGCTTCGACGCACCAGAAGCAGCCGCCGCCGAGGTAAGCGAATTGAGGTTTCATAGTCGGAGATTCCGCGCGGGCTGCGGCGGCGAGGCCGAGGAGCAGGACCGCGGCGAGTGTTTTCATTTTTCTTCTGCGGGGATGAACTTGAGCGAGACGGAGTTCACGCAGTAGCGGAGGCCGGTGGGGGCAGGGCCGTCGGAAAAGACGTGACCGAGGTGTGCGTCGCAGCGGGCGCAGAGGATTTCCTCGCGCACCATGCCGTGGCTGCGGTCGATCTCGATGACCACATTTTCTTTGGCGACGGGTGCGAAGAAGCTGGGCCAGCCAGTGCCGGAATCGAATTTGGCGTCGGAGCGGAAGAGTGGCAGCCCGCAGCAGACGCACTCGTAGATACCGGGCTTCTTGTGGTCGTGGAAGGCACCGCAGAAGGGGCGTTCGGTGCCTTTGCCGCGGGTGACTTGGTAAACTTCACCATCGCCCAGTTGGGCGCGCCATTCGGTGTCGGTTTTGATGACTTTTTCCATGGGTTGTGCGGGCAGTGTGCGGCCGTCTTGGTCCACCTGACAAACGTTGACGATGGTCTTTGCGGATTCAGCTCCAGAGAGCAAAGATGCGGCGGCGATGAAGCTGATGGCAAGAAGACGCGGGAGCATGCGGAAAGGTTCTTCGCGATTGGCGGTTTGTCAAAGATTGGAGGACGCGGGGCCTGAAATCATTTAATGCCGGTGCTTGCGGTAAAACCAACGTCCACATTCCCGAGCAGCTTATGGCAAAGGATCAGACCATTTGACGCCCGGAAAGCGGGCGAAGTCATGGTCGCAGGATTTCACGGAGGCCTCTTTACGCAGAGCAATGGCGGCTATTTGCGCGTCCGTCACAAGATTTGCGCCGGTCCCGGCCGTGTGCAGCAGGCGGGATACCGTCGCAAAGTCTCCGGCTTCGGCGTCGAGCCAGACGACGTTGGGAAACTCCAGCCAGTTGGAAACCCGTGCGCAGGCATCCTTGACGCTCAGAGGATGACGGAAGACTTTCCGGTTGGTGGCTAGGCGCACGTAGGCGAAGGCAACGACGGAGCAGATACCGACCTCCTCGTCAGCTTGCAGCGTTTGGTGCCACCATTTGACCGCTTTTTCATGGTCGGGACACTCTTTGTCCGTGGCGTAAAGCAAGATGTTGACATCCGGGATAACCACGGTTTAACGACGCCGGCGCGCGGCTGTATGAAGGTAGGCTTCGGTTTCGAGCTCATCAGCCATGCCGGCGAGGTCATGGTGGTCGATGCCAGTGCGCAAACCCATCGGGCGAGGCGGCAGCAATTTCGGCCGGCGACGGGGAGGAGGCTGGAGCGAAGCGCGCACGGCCGCATTGAGGACCTCTTTGAAACCTTTTTTTGTCCGGTATTGCTCTTCGTGCAGAAGCCGCTCGACATCCGGGTCGAGGGTCACGGTAGTTCGCATGAAAGCATCAAAACATCATACAATTTTGCTGTCAAGATGCGCCCATTTCGTTGCTATGGCGCCGCGTGTGCGGCGCTATTCTTTCGGAGTGTGGCGACGGCGGCGGTGGGAGGCTTCGGCGAGGAATTCATCCTGGGCATTGCAGGTTTTGCCACGCGACGGAACAGGCAGGTAGGTGCCGTCGGGTTGGAGGATCTTGGCTTTGACGTTGTCGCGCGCGAAGCAGTCGATGATCTCCTGCACGTGCTCTTTCATGCCTTTGCTTTCCACGGGGAAGACGGATTCGACGCGGTGGAAGAAATTGCGTTCCATCCAGTCGGCGCTGCCGAGGTAGTAGAGCGGATCACCACCGTTTTCGAAACGGCAGATGCGGCTGTGCTCGAGAAAGCGTCCGACGATGCTGCGCACTTCGATGTTTTCGCTCACGCCGGGAAGACCGGGGCGCAGGGCGCAGATGCCGCGGACGAGCAACTTCACTGGCACGCCGGCCTGCGAGGCACGGTAGAGGGCCTTGATGATCTCCTCCTGCACGAGGGCGTTCATTTTGGCGAAGATGCCGGCGGGGCGTCCGGCCCGGGCGTGGGCGATTTCGCGATCGATCAGCTCGAGGATTTGCCGGTGCAGGTGCCAGGGGGCAACGAGGAGTTTGTGCGGCGGGGGCAGCTTCGAGACGCCGGTGACGGTGTTGAAAAGATTGGCCACGTCCTCCGTGATTTCGGGCCGCGCGGTGAAGTAGCTGAGGTCGGTGTAAAGGCGCGCGGTGGACGGGTGGTAGTTGCCGGTGCCGAGGTGCACGTAGCGGCGGATGCCGTCGTACTCGCGGCGCACGACCATGGCCATCTTGGCGTGGGTCTTGAGGCCGGCCACGCCGTAAACGACATCGACGCCGGCTTCGCGGAGTTGGCGGGCCCATTTGATGTTGGCAGCCTCGTCGAAGCGGGCTTTGAGTTCGATGACCACCACGACTTGTTTACCTTGGCGCGAGGCTTGCACCAGCAGCGGGATGAGCGGGGAGTCGGAGCTGGTGCGATAGAGTGTCTGCTTGATGGCCAGCACCTGCGCGTCCTCGGCGGCCTGACCGATGAAATCGAGCACGGTCTGGAAGCTGTCGTAAGGATGATGCAGCAGGATGTCGCCCTTGCGCATGTGGAAGAAAATGTCGTGCTCTTCACCGAGGCCGACGACGGTGACGGGCGAGAAGCGCTTGTATTTCAAGTCCGGCCGGTCGAGCTCGGTCGCGATGGGCATGAGGCGGACGAGGTTGATCGGCGACTCGACGCGGTAAACGTCGGCGTCATCGAGGTTGAAAATTTCACAGAGGCGGGCGGTCAGCTCATCGGGGCAATCCTCGGGCACTTCGAGGCGGACGGCATTGCCGCGGTTGAGTTTGCGGAGTTCGTCCTCGATGGCGCGGAGCAGGTTGCGGGCTTCTTCCTCGTCCACGTAGAGATTGCTGTTGCGCGTGATGCGGAACATGTGGGCGCCGCGGACTTTGACGCCATGGAAAAGGCGTCCGACGTGGGCCTGGATGAGGTTGCCGAGGAAGATGAAGTCATCGCCGTCCTTCTTTTTCTTCGGGAAGGGCAGCACGCGGGGCAGGATGCGCGGGATCTGCACGACGGCCAGATCGGTGGTGAGATTTTCGCCCTCGAGTTCGACGATGAGGTTGAGGCTTTTGTTGAGGAGTTGCGGGAACGGATGTGCCGGGTCGATGGCCAGCGGGGTGAGCACCGGAAAGATCTGCTCCTCGAAGTATTTCTCGAAGTATTTGCGCTCGGCCGCGCCGACCTTCGGGTATTGATGGAAACGGACACCGTTTTCGGCCAACTGCGGCCGGATCTCTTTGCGCCAGCAGTTGTATTGGTCGTCGACCAAACGCCGCACGCGGGTGGAAATCGCCGCAAGTTGTTGTGCGGCCGTCAGACCGTCCGGCCCCGTGTCCTGCGAGCCAGCCTGGACCACTTGCTTGAGCCCGGCCACGCGCACCTCGAAAAACTCGTCGAGGTTCGAGGAGACGATGCAAAGGAACTTGAGCCTTTCGAGCAGGGGCATCGAAGGGTCCAAAGCCTGATCGAGCACGCGCTGGTTGAACTCCAGCCAGCTCAGCTCCCGGTTGATGAAGTATTGGGGATCGGAAAGATCCATAAAGCGATCGCAAACTCTTGGCCCCGGCGCGATCAAGTCAAGCGAAACGCGATGCGGCCGTTGCCGGGACGTTCTGCTGTGCTAAGGTGCCTGCCGTGAAACCTGTGGTGCTGCTGACGGCTATGCTAGCGCTGGGCCCGCTGATGGCGGGAGCCCAAGACCGGCCCACGGCTGCGGTCGCCCGGGCTTTCGGGCAGGCCTTTGCCGATGTGTATGAAAAAGTCGCGCCGAGTGTCGTCGTACTCGAAGTGGCCCGAGCGGAGGGGGATGTCGCCGCCGGGGTCAATCCTTGGGATTTCTTCTTCCGCGACCAACGCGCCCCGCAGCGACGCCCGCGTGTGGAGGAGAGCGAGGGTTCGGGATTCATCATTCGCGAGGACGGCTACATTCTGACCAATGCCCATGTTATTGCGGGGGCAGATCCGGAAGGCGGTGTGATTGCGCGACGGCAGGACGGTTCGCGCTTGCCGGTCAAGATTGTGGGGGTCGATGACAAGACCGATTTGGCCGTGCTCAAGGCCGACATGAAAGGCTTGCCGGCGGTGCAGTGGGGCGAAAGTGACAGCGTGCGCGTGGGAGAATTCGTCTGCGGGATCGGGGCGCCATTCGAGCTCGATTACACGCTCACCGTCGGCGTGATCAGCGCGAAGGGGCGCAGCAATCTCACTAGCACGGTTTACGAGGACTACCTGCAGACCGACGCGGCCATCAATCCGGGCAACAGCGGCGGCCCGCTCTGCGATATCGACGGCCGCGTGATCGGCGTGAACACCTTGATCAATGGCATCAGCCGCGGTCTCGGCTTTGCCATTCCTTCGAATATCGCGCGGCAGATCAGCAACGAGTTGATCGCCAACGGCCGCGTCGTGCGGCCTTGGCTCGGCATCCGTATCGAAACACTTTCCGAGCAACCGGCACTGCAAGAAATGATGGGCCGCGAGGAGGGTGTGCTCGTGCGAACGATCGAGCCCGACGCCCCCGCGGCCCAAAGCCGGCTGCGGCCGGCCGACGTAATCGTCGAGGTAGACGGCCAGCCGGTCTCGTCCGCACGGGAATTGCAGCAAGCGATTCTCCGGAAAAAAGTCGGTCAGTCCGTGCAGCTCAAAGTCTGGCGACGCGAGGCGCGTGACGGAAAATTTCTCACGATCGCCGTGACCACGGAGGAACTTCCCGCGTCACCGCAGATCGTGTCGCGGCGACCGCGCGAGCCGTTCCGTCCGCCGGTCGACGAGGAGGGCAACTCGGTGGGGGCAGCAGCCTACGGTTTGGAGGTCCAGGATCTGCCCGAGTCCGTGGCCAAGGAACTGGGTATCGCGGGTGGCGGGATCATTGTCACCAATGTGCAGGAGGGAAGCCCGGCGGAGTTGGCGGGTCTGCAGCGGCAGGATGTGATCACGGCGGTCGGTCAGGAACCGGTGCGTGATGCGGCGTCATTTGCGACCGCCTTGCAAAAGCTTAACAAAGACGAGGCGGCGGTGCTGCTGGTCGAGCGTCGCGGCAAAAAAACTTACGCGATCCTCAAGCCTTGATCTTTTCTCCCAGCGCGCGGCGGAGTGCGGCGACCGCTGCGGAAGGAGTGATCGCGGTCATGCAGCGGAAGTCGATGGGGCATTCGCGCAGGAAGCACGGGCTGCAATCGACTTTGTGGCGGAGGATTTGATGAAAATCGCCGAGCGGTGAGGTGAGATCCGGCTCGGTCGAGCCGAAGATGGCCACGGTGGGAACGCCCAGAAATCCCGCGAGGTGCATCGTGCCGGTGTCATTGGTAAGCAACACATCGCAGGCGGCAAGTTCATCCATCAACTGATCGAGCGTCGTGCGTCCGATGCGGTTTTGCACGGGGAACGGGCAGGCTTGGGAGATAGCTTCGCCGGCCGGGGCATCACCAGCCACGCCGAAGAGCCACCAATCGGAGGGTGTCGTTTCGTGGAACTCGCGCATGGCGGAGGCAAAGCGTTCCGCAGGCCAGCGTTTGGCGGGACCGTACTCCGCCCCGGGGCAAATGCCGATGCGCGGAGGGCGCTCCCCGAGCGCGGCGGAGGTTTTGCGGGCAAAAGTCGCCGCGTTTTCCGTGAGCGGCGCCCCACTGTAGCCGACCAACCGCATGTAGCGGTAGGCATGGTGTCCGGCCGCTTCCGGGGCGAAAGGCGGGATGTGGTCAAGCAGCCAGCGCCGGTGGTGTCCGGCAAATCCGGTTACGTGAGGAATGCGCAGGGCGCGCGTTTCGAGCGCTGAGCGCAGGGAATTGGGAAAGAGGATGGCGGCGTCGAATTTTTGTTTCACCCGCCGGCCAAGTTGCCGTGGGGATTCGCCCGGGGAGATTTCGATCACGTCATCCACGGCGGCCACGCGCCGCCAGAGTGCCGCAAGTTTTGCGGGAGCAAGGATGGTGAGGCGGAGATCGGGGCGCCCGCGTTTGCAGGCTTCGACGGCGGGAATGCTCATCACGGCATCGCCGAGCCAGTTGCTCGAGCGGATGAGAAGGCGGAACGGCTGGAGCGCCGCGGACGGCTGGTCGGGCGGCAGATAAAATCCGCGGCGGGCACGCCCGAGCAGGAAGGGCTGCGGGGTTTTCCATCGGTCGTGCAGCCAGAACCAATCGGCCGGTGACGCAGCGATTTCTTTTTCGAGGGTGCGGTTGAGCTGGGCGGTAAGTTCCTCGACCGAATGTCCGGTGGGATCGGCGGCCGGCTCGATCTCGCAGCGCCAACGCGCGGGGCCGATGGTGTGGATGGCGACCGAAATCAGCGGGGCGCCGGTGCGCTGCGCGATGATGCCGGCGAGCGTCGAGGTCGAGGCGAGCCGGCCGAAAAGCGGGGTCCACAGGCTGTTATCGCCTGCGTGCTGATCGATGAGAATGGCAAGTATTCCTCCCTCCTGCACGAGATCGACGCCGCCGAGATAGCCTTTGCGCCGATCGAACGTGCGCAGGCCAAGGCGGCGCCGGTCGCGGTCGATGAGTTTGTTGAGGTGTTTGTTGCGCTGGGATTGGAAGACGGCGCCTACGGGCACGTCGCGCACGCGGCCAATCAGCTGGGCGTAAAGTTCCCAGTTGCCGATGTGGTTGATGGCCATGACCACGCCCTTGCCGCGATCGAGGGCGGATCGAAGATGCTCGAAGCCGATCATCTCCACCCTTGCTTGCACGGCGCTTTCCGCCATGCGGGCGAGGCGCGGGGCGCTCAGAAGATTGGCGCCGAGGGTTTGGAAGTGACGACGCACAGTGCGGCGGATTTCCTGCTCCGACATGGTGCGACCGAAGGCGATCCCGATATTGTGGCGTGCCAGCCGCCGGTATTTTGGCAATATGAGCCACGCCAGCAACCCGAGCAGCGACCCGAGGCGAAAAACCAACGCCAAAGGCATGCGCCCGAGCACGGCGAGCAATCCAAGCACCAGCAGATACACCAGATAATCCATGACGAAAGAAGGGCAACTTAGCGGGGCAAGCGCGTCGGCGGAAGAATTTCGTCCGGTCCTGCCGGGCGGCACGATCGGCTTGTTGGGCGGTGGGCAGCTCGGGAGGATGTTCGGCCTTGCCGCGCGGCGCATGGGATACCGGGTGCATAC
>JBILDG010000264.1:0-2900 GCA_044352715.1 Chthoniobacterales bacterium
AGCTTCGTTGAGGATATGTTCAACGTGTGCAATATCGTACCCGCTTGCACTCGTGAGTTGGATGGGTTGAGGCACTGGGGAGTGGGAGAAAAAAGCGGCCGGGGCTTTGGGCCCCGGCCGCGGTGAGTTTAAGGATTCTTAATTTTTTAGTGAGCGGCCGAGGCGTAAGACGAATCTTCCTCAGCCGACTTGGCGCGGGCTATGAAATAGACATAAAGACCGAGGCCGCATTTGGCCACGATGTCCGCGATGCTGTAGCCGATCTGCAGTCCGACGTTGGTCGAACCGGCTGCACCGAAGCCCAACATCGGCAGCATGTAGGCGATCGGGTAGAAGGCCCAGCTGATGAGGATGAGGGTGCGTGCTGCGCTGATGAGGCCGCGGGCTGACTCAGGCTGGCGGTCGAGCGACTTGGAAAGCTCGATCCACAGCACATAGAGGATGTAGAGGAACGGAATCATGCTCAACACCCACCAGAACCAGCGGGTCCCAGAGTCGGCAGAAATTTCGCCGGGGTAACCGAGTCCGATCATCAACACGGCGGCGATAACCAACCGGGTGAAGAGGGAGCGGGTGACGCTCTTCGGTAGCGCAAGCACTGCGACCAGTTCCACCAGAAGGAGCGGAACGGTGAGCAACCAGTCGACGTAGCGATAAGCGTCGTTGAACGAGCTCATGTCGCCACTGGCGTAAGCGGCGTCCCAACTCATGAAGATGCGGACGTAGTGGTAGCACGCAATGAGCGTGACAAGGCCCGATACAATCAGGGCCGGACGGTATTTCGGGAGCACTGAGCCACGTGACAAAAAGAAGAACACAGTGGCGGCTCCCATGGCGGCGATGGTGAGGCTCAGGATGTTGTAAACCAACCCGAACTCACCCGGACTCAAGGCCGAAACCGTGGTGACGGTTTCGACGATTTGGAGGGTTTCTTCCATAACAGGAAGGATGCTGACTCTCTCTTGTGTGGAGGGCAACACGTTTTTTTGGTTTGATAATCGGGGGCGCGGATGGCCCGATGAGGCAATGGAAGAATTTGATGAGCGCGGACATGCGCGTTTGGTTGGCAATGTGCTGATCGGTCTGGCCCTATTTGCCTTCGGGATCGCGTTGGCAGATTCGATTCCAGATGATATTTTCGCGTTACCGCCGCATTATTTCGGAAATGGCGGAGCGGTTGCGATCGGTTTACTGTTTCTGGTCAGTGGGATATGGTTGCGAAAGTAAGCTCGCAAGGTCTGTTACCCTGGCACATTTCGGGTAGCGCGATCAAGGGCACGAACAACGCAGCGGGTGTGGCGGCCAAGTTTCAATGGCGCCGCCGTTTTCGTCGATCGCCATGTCGCCCCCAAGCGTGGGAATGATGGTGTAAGGGGATTTGTCGTCGAGGGATGCAGCGACGAACGAGGCGGTGAGCCCGTTGACATCGACCACCGCACCGATGCGAAATAGGGAACGGGTTTCCTCGATGGCGTCATCGCTGCCGGATCGAAGGACAACGCGCAACTGGGGATGAGAGGCCAGCGCGGCCACGGCCACGGCGATATTATCGCGTTCCTCGCTGCCGGCCGCTACGAGGGCTATGGCTTGCTCTACGCGCGCAGCATCGAGGGCTGCTTTAGAGGCGCCATCGCCGATAAGGACGGGAATGCCGCAACTCCGCGCGATGGGTAAAGAGCGCGCCTCGGGACTCTGCTCGATACCTGTGACCGCAATGCCGAGTGCCTGCAATTCCTGAGCCAACCTCAAGCCGACCTGACCCATGCCAACGACAATCACGTGTCCGAACCGTGGTGCTACCCGGCGTCCGAATATCGCCGCGTGGCGTCCGGAGAGCAGGTAGTTGACGATCCCCGCGGCGAACAACGCGGTGAACCCCATGACAAAAAGTGCGGCTATGGTGGCCCAGATCAGTAACCACGGATCATCCGGCAGTGCGGGGGCCGAGATTGTGGCTGTGGTGCGCGTGGCATCATAAAGTGCGCGCAGGAAATTGGCGTGTCCCAACCCGACGAGTGTATCGGCAAAAATGATCGCGATCAGACCGGCGGCGCCGCCGAGGAGCACTCGTGTGCCGGAATCATAGGGTCGAAATTGGCCAGCCAGACGGCCGAGCAAGCCGCGCGTTTTCATAACTTCCGGCGTGCGATAGGGTTCGATGTCAGCGCCTTCTTTATCCCTGTGTTTCACTGCGACCCAAGCCGGCACTTCGGGTGTGGACTTGCGACGAACCGCATTGGCTTCCGGATGAATGGCGCCGGCGACCATGGCCGGCACGGAGATCGCGGCGGGCGACAGGACAACGCATCCCGGAACGGCGCTGCGTAGTTGGGCCCTAGCGGTCCGGTCAAACATGGCGACGAAGAGGCGCGTGTCCGGACGGATGTGGTGCACCATCAACCCGTAGCGCAGGGCCTTTATGTCGTCGTGCAGCATGACAGCCACTCCGTCGATGTCCGAGCTTAATTCCGCGCGCACTTCGGCATCGGAAGGCTCATGTAAGTGAGTGACGGAGATGCCGGAAGTGGCGAGAAGAGAACACACGCGTCGACCTACATCCGTCCGACCAATGACAACGATGCGTCGCGTTTTCATGTGTTCAATTTTAAAAAAGGGGAACTGGATGCGACGGTGAGGGGAAGTGCGAGTCTCGCTGAGCCAGGGGGGGGGTGATTTTATGACTCTACTTGCTGCCCGGTTTGATGGCCGGAGTGGCGGCGAGGTCGGGGGGTAAAGAGTCGGCGGGAAATGTTTCCGGGTTCATTTCTACCAAACCGATGAACGGGAAGTCCATGACGGGAAGGTTTCCGCCGGAGCGATTGACGAGGCATCCGGCGGCGGCGACAACGCCCCCGAGGCGTTTTACGATTTCCACGGTTTCCATCAGGCGGCCACCGCGG
>JBILDG010000265.1:0-2882 GCA_044352715.1 Chthoniobacterales bacterium
TCCCGTCACGGTCCGTTCGCTTTCGCATGCTATGCGATCCATGGCTTGGGCGAGGGCCAAGCTGTCGATGCTGTGGAAAAAATCAAACAGCGGCAAGGCGTGACGGACTTTGTTCTTTTGCAGGTGGCCGATGAAGTGCCACTCCAGATCCGGGGGGCAAGCGGGGATTTTTTCGCGGGCCTCCTGCACGCGGCTTTCCCCGAAAAGACGTTGTCCGGCGGCGGCGGCCGCACGAACAGCGTCGGCGGGGTGGGTTTTCGAGACGGCCACGAGCTGTACGGATGCCGGGTCGCGGCCCGCGCGGAGGGCGGCAGATTCGATGCGGCCACGTATGTCGGCCAGATGCTGGGCGATTTGATCCATTAATTTTGCTTATGGAAAAATTTTTGTTAATTAAATCTGCTCATACCTTGAACAATCATGCAGATCCTTCTTTTCAAAGTATTCAGCGATCTGGCCGAAACCGCCAGTTTTTCGGAAGCGGCGCGACGCAACACGGTCACGCAGAGCGCGGTCAGCCAACAGGTCAAGGCGCTGGAGGACAGGTTCAACGTGCGGCTGATCGAGCGGGGGAAGAAAAACTTCTCCCTTACGGCCGAGGGACGGGTCTTCCTCGGGGCGGCGCGGGAAATTCTCGCGGTGGTGGACGGGCTTGATGCGCGACTGCGGGAATTGCGGGAGGTGGTGAGCGGCGAGTTGCGCTTGGGCACGGTCTTGAGCGTCGGCTTGCATGAGTTGCCGCCCTTCACCCGTCAGTTCTCGCAGCAGTATCCGCAGGTCAAAATCCACGTCGATTACCTGCGCTCCTCCGAGGTGTATGGGGCGGTGCTCTCGGGGAGTGTGGACTTGGGGTTTGTGGCCTATCCGACAGCCCGCCGGGGGATCGATGCGGAGGTGATCTGGCAAGACCGCATGGTTTTGGTGTGCAGCCCGTCGCACCGCTTGGCGCGGCGGACGCGCGTGCCCTTGAGCGAATTGTCCGGGGAGAAGTTCATCGCTTTCGCCGCCGATCTGCCGACGCGCAAGGCCCTGGATCGCGCGCTCAAGGCGGCCATGGTTTCCGTGCGGCCGGAGATGGAGTTCGACAACATCGAGACGGTCAAACGGACGGTGGAAATCGGCGACGCGGTCTCCATCCTTCCGGAGACTGTGCTGGCCAACGAGCGCCGCGCCGGTTCCCTCATTCCCGTCGAGATTGCCTCGGCCGACATGTGGCGTCCGGTGGGGGTGATCAGCCGCCGCAACCGGGTGGGCTCGCTGGCCCAGCGGCGTTTTCTGGAGTTGCTGCGCGGCGGCCGAGGACGGCCTAAGCTTGCCAAGAGGAAGCATCTGGCGGATTAGTCTCCCAACGACGGAGACGTATTTTGCCATTTTTCATGAGAGCATCGATTCCTGTGCTGGCGGTTGCCGCTTTGATGGTTTGTGCATGCGCACAAGAACACCGCCTCGGCTCGGCGGGTATCACGGATGCAGGGTTGCACCCTCACACCCCCTCGCTCAGCATCACGCCCGCTCAGGCGACTCCGTCACGTCCTCCGCGTGAACCCGCTTACTACAACATGGTCAATACATCGCGGCCGATCCTCGCTTTGACATTCGACGACGGTCCGCATCCGCAACTCACGCCGCGGCTCCTCGATATTCTCCGCCAGCAAGGGGTGCGGGCGACATTTTATGTGATCGGCCGCAATGTGGAGACCTATCCCGAGATTGCCCGCCGCATTGTGGCCGAGGGTCATGAAATCGCGAACCATACTTGGAATCACCCGGCTTTGACCAAAGTCAGCGCGGCCAAGCTCAAACAGGAGATCGAAAGCACAACAAAGGTTATCGAGCGGGTGACGGGGCGACGTCCGACCAACATGCGTCCGCCCTACGGAGCGATCAACGACCGCGTGCGTCAGTCCCTGCTGCAGGATCACAAGCTGGATGTGATCATGTGGTCCGTGGATCCCTTGGACTGGAAACGGCCCGGCGCATCCGTGGTCACCCAGCGTATGGTGCAGGGGGCCAAGCCCGGCGCCATCTTGTTGGCGCATGATATTCATCCCGGCACGATCGAGGCCATGCCGCAGACCATCGCGCAGCTCAAAGCTAAAGGCTATGGCTTTGCGACGGTGAGTCAGTTGCTGGCCTTGCGGGAGCCTGAGGTTGCCGCACCGGCGGCAGCGGATCTGACACCAGCGTCATATGGTGGCGAACCGACCGTGGAAGTTTCCGGCGAGAGTCCGGCTGGCTATTGATCAAATCAACCAAGCGGCCAGCGCGGCGAGGGCAATCGTGCTGCCCAGCACGATGGCCACAGGTTGGCGCATGGTCCGGCTGCCCAGGCTGAAAGCCATGGCGGCTTTGAGCAGGGAGTTGGCGCCGGCGGCAATGATCAAGGCGCGGGCGGCCTCGGTCGCGGCGACGTTGCCGGCGCGTTCAAGTTGGGAGATGGAAAGCGAGATGGCGTCGAGGTCGGTCAATCCCGAGAAAAAGCTTGCCCAATAAACACCGGCCCCGCCGAAGCTCTCATTGGCCCAGCGCACCAGGAGGACAATGAGTGCGTAAAGGATGGCGAATTGGATGGCGATACGAAGGTTCAGCGGGTTGCGCACCTCGTGGGCGGCTTCGGTCGCGACTGGTTGATGCGGGGAGAAGTGGCGCCAACTCCACACAGCAAAAAGCAGTCCCGGGGTGGCTATGAACAACAGCCACGGAGCAACTTGCCACAGAACATTGAGGCTAATCGCGCCGACTAATACTGCCACGCGGCCAAGCATCACGGTGCAGGCCAGCACGATGGCCAAGGCGCACAGGTGTCCCGCTTCCGGCAGGGAGCGACTTTCCCGGCTCATGGCCAAAGTCGTGGCCGTGCTCGAGGCCAGACCGCCCAAGAG
>JBILDG010000266.1:0-2880 GCA_044352715.1 Chthoniobacterales bacterium
GATGACGGGCGCCGATACACCTCACCCGGCGCACCAATCTGCGCAATACGGCCTCCCTCAAGAATCGCCATGCGGTCGGAAATGGAAAGCGCCTCTTTCTGGTCGTGCGTGACGTAAATCGCGGTAAGCCCGAACTCGCGGCAAACGCGGCGGATTTCTGTGCGCATCTCGAGGCGCAGCTTCGCATCCAAATTCGAGAGCGGTTCATCCAGCAACAGGCAGCGCGGGCGAATCACCAGCGCCCGGGCCAAGGCCACGCGTTGTTGCTGGCCGCCGGAAAGCTGCGCGATTTTGCGGTCGGCATAATCCGACATGCGCACCGACTCCAACGCCTCACGCACACGGCGGGCCGTTTCGTCTTTCGGAACACGACGCTCCTCCAAACCAAACGCGACATTCTTGGCAACCGTCATGTGCGGCCAAAGCGCGTAGCTCTGGAACATCATTCCAGTATTCCGTTTGTGCGGCGGCAGGGCAGTGACATCTTCTTGGTCGAACAAAACGCGCCCGGCTTCGGGCGTGTAAAAGCCTGCGATCGTGCGGAGCAATGTCGTTTTTCCGCATCCGCTCGGCCCGAGCAGGAAGAAAATCTCACCCGGCTCGATGCGAAACGTGACACCGTCCAACGCGACATTCGCGCCGAATTTTTTCACCAAGCGATCAACGGTTACCGAGATCATATCAATCAGCCATGCTGAAAGTGTATTTCGTGAAGCGTCGCTGCGGCTGCCCTGGGCGAACCAGAATGTCGCCCAACTCGGGGTGCGCCACACCATCGGGATAGCCCTGACACTCCAAACAAAGTCCGGCGTAAGGACCGTAAACCTTGCCCGATTTCCCGGTGAGCGTGCCGTCGAGGAAAAATCCGGTGTAAAATTGCAAATTGGTGTCGTTCGTCCGGACCTCAAGACGTCGGCCGCTGCCAGGGTCGGTCACTTGTGCCACCAAGGAAAGCCCGTCCGCACCGGGTGGACGAAGCAAGTAATCGTCCCCATGATGAAGATGGAGATTGGGTATAACATCGTGCAGGCGACGCGCTTCACGCAAATCGTTCTCCTGACCTGCAACGCTTTCCCGACGTCCACTCAGTGTCAGGTCATTGTCGGTCGGCACAAAGTCGTCCGCAAAGATTTGCAAAACATGATCCTCGATCGTCCCTACCCCCTCTCCCGCGAGATTGAAATACGAGTGGTTAGTCAGGCTTACCGGTGTCAATTGATCAGTAGTCACTTCGGACTCGATGACGAGTTCGTTGGAATCCGTCAGACGGTAAGTCACTGCGATATCGAGATTTCCCGGATACCCCTCCTCGCCGTCCGGACTGCGATAACGAAGCGTGACACCATCGGGCAGCGTCTCCGGTTTCCAAAGACGTTTGTCCAAGCCCACCAAACCGCCGTGCAAATGATTCGGACTGTTGTTGATCACCAAGGAATATTCCGCCTCTCCAATGCGGAACTTACCGCCTGTTATGCGTCCCGCCACCCGCCCGGTGATACATCCGAAATAAGGGTGCTCTTTGGTGTAAGATTCCAATCCCTCGAAACCGAGAACAACATCGGCTGTTCTGCCTGAACGATCGGGCACCCTGATCGATTGAATGATGCCGCCATACGTAAACACGGAAACCGACATACCGGCGCTGTTTGAGATGTCGTATTTTTCAACCGGCTCGCCGTTGGGGAGACTTCCGAATGGTGCCTTTGCAATGCTGATACTCACGCGTGCTGCATAGCAACCTCGCCCAGCCAAGGCGATAGCTAAGTCGCCGAAAACTCGGCTTTTGCAACGCCACTCGAAGTGCGAATCTGTGAGGTATGGATCTCAAGTTTGACGGAAAAATCGCCATGGTCGCCGCCGCAAGTCGGGGCTTGGGTTTGGGCATTGCCCGTGAGCTGGCCCGCGAGTGCGCCGCCGTTTCCATCGCGAGCCGCGACGCCGACGCCATCGCCAAGGCCGCCGAGGAACTTCGCACTGAGAGGGATGCCCGCATCCTCGCTTGCGTGATGGACGCTGGCGATGCCGCATCGATCAACGCTTGGGCCGCACGAACAATCGCGGAGTTCGGAGGCGTGGACATGCTCGTGGCCAATGCCGGCGGCCCTCCCGCCGGACTTTTCGAGGACTTCGACGATGCCGCTTGGCAATCCGCCTTCGAGATTAACCTGCTCGGCACCGTCCGCATGATCCGCAGCGTGCTGCCTTCGATGCGCCAGCGCGGCGGCGGATCGATCCTTACGATCACCTCGTGCAGCGTTAAGGAACCAATGGATCGTCTGATTCTCTCCAACGTGATGCGATCCGGCGTCACAAGCCTGGTGAAAAGCCTGTCCACACAGCTTGCCCCCTACGGCATTCGCGTGAACAACATAATGCCCGGCCGCATCGACACCGACCGCGTGCGCTCACTCGACGCCCTGCGGGCGGGACAAACCGGCACCACCCCCGCCGCTTGCCGCACGACCGAGGAACAAAAAATTCCACTCGGACGTTATGGCACGACCGAGGAATTCGGTCGTGCTGGAGCATTTCTGCTGTCCGATGCCGCCTCCTACATCACTGGCACAAGCCTTGCCCTTGATGGCGGCGCGTTGAAAACCGTCTGGTAGCCCACGACAAGCTCAGGATCCGAAAATCCGGTCGCGAAGCGTATTCTGCTTCTCCAGCAACGCCGCGTAATCGAAATCTTTGCGAGGTTCGACCAAGCTTCCTGGCTCGACCGGCGCGCAGCGCTTGGCCACGTCGGAAAGCGACTGCGAAGCGTCCGCAGCAGACAGAGCCTGGATTGCAGCACCGAGAGCCGCGCCTTCCGCGCTTTGCATCGTCACAACCGGACGCCCGAAAATGTCGGCGCACAATTGACGCCATCCCGCGCTTTTG
>JBILDG010000267.1:0-2879 GCA_044352715.1 Chthoniobacterales bacterium
GATATTCATGCCGCCGATCAGCACCTCACCCGCCATCGCCGGATACAATCCGATCATGTTTTTCAACAACGTGCTTTTGCCCGATCCCGAGCCGCCAAGAATGATGAATATTTCCCCGCGCCGCACATTGAACGAAACATCGCGCAAAATCTCCCGCCCGGCGTAGCCCGCCGTCAGTTTACGCACTTCGATGATGTCGTCGGCCTTCATCGTCAGAAATTCAACTGGTAATAGACTACGGCAAACACCGCATCGAGCAGCACAATAAGGAATATGCTCGTCACGACCGAACGCGTCGTCGCGTCGCCCACCGCGGCGGCTCCCGCCCCCGTCTGCAATCCGCGCATGCATCCCACCCCGGCCACCACCGCACCAAAGAAGAAAGATTTGATCAACCCCGCCATCACATCGTGCACCTTGAGCGAGCCGGACAACTGATGGGTCAACGTTTCGAACGGAAACCCCAGTGTCAGCATCACGAAAAATCCCCCCGCCACCCCAAGGACCATTGAATAAACCGTCAGCACCGGCGTCACCGCGATCCCAGCCAGCACCCGCGGCACCGCCAGAAACCTCACCGGCTGCAGGCCCATCGTCGTCAACGCCGCGACCTCCTCGTTGACTTTCATCGTCCCAATCTCCGCGGCAAAAGCGGAACCGGACCGCCCCGCCAGCACGATCGCCGTCATGATCGGCCCCAGCTCGCGCGTCATGGCCAAGGCCACCAGATTCACTACGAAGATATCGACTCCGAATTGACGCATGGGCATCGCCGCTTGGAAGGCCATGATTGTCCCGGTCAAAAAACTGATCAGCGCCACGATCGGCAACGCATTCGTCCCCGCTTTTTCCGTGATGAGCCACCACTCGCGCAGACGCAGCTTCTGCGGCCGCGCCGCCAGCGAGACGAGGCCCGCACTCACCTCTCCCACAAATTCCGTCTCATCGCGCCACCCCTGCGTGCGCGCCACCGCGGCATGGCCGAGATCTCCCACCCAGCCGCCGTAACCGCGCTCCGGCACCTCGTGCTGCGCGAGCTTGCCGCGGTCCACCGCGTCATAAAGCGAACGGAACTTCGGCGCCAGCCCCTCGACGCTCAAGGCGATTTTTCCCCGTGCAGCGGTTTCCTCGAGCTCCACCAGCAAAGCCACCCCTGCCCCGCCGCAATAATCGACACCCACACAGTCCACCGTGACTTTGCCCGGCGCACTTTGCACCGCCCGGCGCGCCTCATCCCAGCAGGCAGATACCCCCGTATCGTCCAACCGCCCCGACAACTGGATAACAGCTTCCCCCTCCTTGCGCAGCACCTGCAAGGTGGCAGTCCGGGAATCACTGGCGGACATGGCAACTCTGAGCCTGCCACCAGCCAACGCTCCGCGCGAGTTGTTTTAGATTCAGCTTTTTCAAAAGCAGGCGCCTTTTACGGCGTTCAACAGAACACTGCGCAAAGTAATCATCCATCTCATCGGCTCAGCCAGTCAACCGCAAGCCCGCCATTCCAGAGAGCAGAGCGCCAGAACCCTTGACAGAAGATGCCAAAAGGCACACGTTATATGCGTGCGGTTGGAATTCGATCCGGACAAGGAAGCGCTCAATCGCGCCAAACACGGCATCGGCTTTTCAACCGTTCAGAGGGTCTTCGAGGACCCGAATCGTATGATTGTCCCGAACGAAACGCACAGCTCCACCGAGCCGAGGTTCTACGCCGTCGGCCACGATGGGCACGGCGTTCTCACGGTGCGATTCACTTTGCGCGGCGATGCCATCCGTGTGATCGGCGCCGGCTATTGGCGCAAGCAGAAGAAAGCTTATGAAGACCAAAAGAAAGAAAACGTCCTACGCTGAGGAGCCGTCCGGTGAAGGTTGGAGTTTTGACCGGAGCAAAGCGCTCAGCCGCGCGAAACAAAGCGCCATGGGTCTACCCTCGCCGGCCGCCTCGGCAAAAATGACTGTGAACCGCAAGCCGGCACGCCCGGCACGTATCAATATCCGCACCACGCACGAAACGATTGCTGGATTGCGGGCGCGCGCCGAGGAAGCCGGACTCCCCTACCAAACACTCGCCGCCAGCGTGCTGCACATGGTAGCCAGGGGAGACCTCAAGCTTTCGCTCGCCCCAAGACCTTGACGAAAGCAAAACAGCCCACCCATCGTCGTGTAGGGTCTTGCAGCGGATGGCGCATTGTCGCTCAGGAAAACTTCACACACCCGCGGATGACAGCCTTCCAAACCCTGTCATGCAATTCTGGCTAAACAGGCTCTTCGACTACCGGAGGCCGGGCCGCGAGTGCCAGAAACGCACCAAAAAGCAAGACGGCGCCCGCCAGCACTTGCTCGAAGCTGAATCTCTCACCCATGAGGAACGAGGACAGCAGCATTGTGCCGAGCGGACATAGCAACAGTGCAGACTGCGACGGTGCCGCGCCCACCTCACGGATGCCGATGTAATAAAGCCAGTGGCCCAACCCGATCGAGATCACCCCCGAGGCGAAGAGCACGAAGTTGGTCAAGGTGTCAGCCCGCAGCACCGTGCCCGCATCGCCGTAAAGAATCATCAGCGGAAACAGCAGCAGTGTCGTCCACAACCCGATCGCGCCGAAACCTAGCGTTGGGCCGGCCTGCGCGGTGAACTTTTTCACCATCACTCCGTAAACCGCCCAGCCCGCCGCTGCGGCCAGCGCCAGCAGCAACCCGGCAAAAAACCCTTCGCTCACCATCATCGGCCCCGGTTGCCACACCAAGCCGGCCACGCCGAGCAGCGCCATCGCCGTGCCAAGTTGGAATTTCCAACTGCGCGCAATCCATCGCTCGTCCGCAAAAAACACCACGGCCAGCACCGCCGTCAGAATCACCGAAGTCCGCCCGAGCAAAGCGTA
>JBILDG010000268.1:0-2874 GCA_044352715.1 Chthoniobacterales bacterium
TGGCCAACCCGGCGGTGGCGGTGTCGAGTCTCCCGTGGATCGCTGTGGCCGTGATGGTCGGCGGCATAGTCGGCGTTCCGCTCTCCAAGGTTCCGCTGACCGCGGTGCCGCAGCGGACGGCGCTTTCCCACGCGTTCGGCGGATTGGCGGCGGGCCTCGTCGGCACGGCCAAGTATTACCTCTGGTTGCACGAGGGCGGGGACAATTTGACGACGTTCCGCATGTTCGCCATTTCGGCGGAGGTTATCCTCGGATTTTTGACCTTCACGGGCAGCTTGATGGCGGCCGGAAAGTTGCAGGAAATCTTGCCGGGGCGTCCCCTCACTTTCCGCGGCCAGTTGATCGTCAACCTTCTCATTCTCGTCGGCGCCATCGCTTGTGCGACCGGGCTCATCCTCAATCCGCAGTGGTCGTTCCTTTTCCCGGTGCTGGTCGTGCTGTCGCTCCTCTTCGGCATCATGCTCATCATTCCGATAGGCGGGGCCGACATGCCGACGGTCATTGCTTTGCTCAATTCGTATGCGGGCCTCTCCGCCGTGGCCATGGGCTTTGTGCTGGATAACACGGTGCTCATCATCGCCGGCGCGCTCGACGGATCGTCTGGTCTGATTCTCTCCATCATCATGTGCAAGGCGATGAACCGCAGTTTCAGCAATGTGCTGTTCGGCGCCTTCGGTTCGGTGCAGGAAGATGCGGGCGGCGACACCGGCAAGACGGTGAAAAGCGCCAGTCCGGCCGAAGCCGCCGAGATCATGGAGCAGGCCGACACCGTGGTCATCGTTCCCGGCTACGGCATGGCCGTGGCGCAGGCGCAGCACCGCGTGCGCGAACTCTACGACCAGCTGACCAAGCGGGGGATCAACGTGAAATTCGCCATCCACCCGGTGGCCGGCCGCATGCCGGGTCACATGAACGTGCTGCTGGCCGAGGCAGATATCCCATATGACGATCTCGTGGAGATGGAGGAGATCAACTCCGAAATGCCGCAGGTCGATGTCGTACTCGTGCTCGGCGCCAACGACGTGGTGAACCCCGCGGCAAAGAACAATCCCAAGTCACCCATCCACGGCATGCCCATCATCGAAGCCGACCGCGCGCGCACCGTGCTGGCGGTGAAGCGCTCGATGAAGCCCGGCTTCGCCGGCATCGACAACGAACTCTACACCATGGACAAGACGCTCATGGTCTTCGGCGACGCCAAAGCGGTGGTTGGCGACATGGCCAAGGCGCTGGCCGGTGATTCCGGGATGCACTGAGTGGCCGGGAAAGCGGTGGGGCGTCGGGAGACGATGGCTAAGATTCTGAGGCAGCCTCGTAAGGCAGCTTCACGCCGCAGGAGCGCATTTTGGCGAGGGAGCCGCGGACGGTGTCGGCGAGGGTGTGGCGGTCGAGGATGTCGGCGATGGAGTTGCGGACGTCGAGCATGACCATGCGGAGGCCGCAGGTGTTTTCGTCGGGGCAGGAGCATTTTTCGTATTTGCTCTGGCTGACACAGCGGATGGGGGCGAGGGGGCCGTCGATAAGGCGGACGACTTGGCCGAGGGTGATGCTGTCCATCGGTTTCTCGAGGAAGTAGCCGCCGTATTTGCCGCGTTTGGTTCCGATGTATCCGGCCTTGCGCAGCTGCATGAGGATTTGGTCGAGGAATCCTTTGGGGAGGTTTTCCCGGGCGACGATTTCCTGGGCGCGGAGCATGGGGTGGCCGAGTTCCCGGGCGATTCCGAGATCGATCAACGCCCGCAAAGCGTATTCGCCGCGTTTGGAAATTTTCATCGACGAAGAAAGTGTAGGGGACTGTTTTTTGCCGGCAAGTCCGGTGTAGAGGCTCCCCGGCATTGCCAGAACGGGGTGGCCGATGTAGGAACGGCCCGATGAAAATCGTATGCGCGTATTCGGGAGGCTTGGACACCTCGGTTTTGCTGCAATGGCTCAAAGAGACTTACCATGCGGAGGTGATCGCGTTCTGCGCGAACGTCGGGCAGGAGGAGGAGCTGGATGGCTTGGAGCAGAAGGCTCTCAACACGGGTGCGACCAAATGCTTCGTGGACGATTTGCAGGAGGAGTTTGCCCGGGATTTCATTTTCCCGATGTTCCGCGCGGGATCCCTCTACGAGGGTCAGTATTTTCTCGGCACGAGCATTGCTCGTCCGCTCATTGCCAAGCGCATGGTGGAGATCGCGCGGTCGGAGGGTGCAGAGGCTGTGGCGCACGGGGCGACGGGCAAGGGCAATGACCAAGTGCGATTCGAGTTGGCGGCGGCGGCGCTGGCCCCGGAGCTGGAAGTGATCGCGCCGTGGCGCCAGGAACGTTTCCGCGAGAAATTTCCCGGCCGGGCCGAGATGATTGCCTACGCCGAGGAGCACAACATTCCTGTGCCGGTGACGGCGAAGAAGTCGTATTCGATGGACCGGAATTTGCTCCACATCAGTTACGAGAGCGGGATTCTGGAGGATCCGTGGTTTGATGCGAGTGACGAGGAGAACAAGGACATGTTCCGCTTGAGCGTGTCGCCGGAGGATGCGCCGGATGAGGCGGAGTTGGTCGAGTTGCGTTTCGAGGGTGGCAACTGCGTCGGCCTTGCCTTCAGCGGACTGTGGGAAATGCTGGCCGAGCTGGGCTACGACGGTTCACAGGATGCGCAGCTCAGTCCGCTCTGGGTGATGAAAGTTCTCAACAAACTCGGCGGCAAGCACGGGATCGGTCGCGTCGACATGGTGGAGAACCGCTTTGTCGGGATGAAGAGCCGCGGCGTTTACGAAACACCGGGCGGGGCGATTTTGCATTTCGCGCACCGGCAGATGGAGTCGCTCACGATGGACCGCGAGGCCATGCACCTGCGCGATTCGTTGATCCCGCAATACAGCACGCTGGTTT
>JBILDG010000041.1:0-9754 GCA_044352715.1 Chthoniobacterales bacterium
GGCACATCGACGGCTACGTGACCAAGCCCAACCGCGGCATCCAATACGCCATGCTCTCATCCCACCTGCTGGCCATCACGGCCCAGATGCTCGCGACCAACGGAGTCGACCTCTGGAGTTACCGCGCTCCCGGCGGCGAGAGCCTACGCCTCCCCTTCGCTTTCTACGCGCCGATCTATTCCTCCATGGACGCCGCCGCGCAGGGAGGTTTCTACCGCGGCGAGCAGGAACGCCTCACCCTCGGCGGCGCTCCACGCGCCATCTTCGAAATCGCCGCCGCCCGCTACCCCGACGATCCCGCCATCGGCCGGGTTCTCGACTGGGATGGCCGGGCCAAAGACACCACCGATTTGCTCGGCTTCGAATCTCTCATCTTCGGCGCGCCCGCAGCCGGCGGTGACGAAACGTCGCCCGCCAAAGAGTAGTCCCTACGTCATCTCCCCCGTTTCGTCGCACGCCCCTTGCGCGGCGGCAACGTGGGACCATCCATCCAAGTGCCTTCCACGTGGACCTGCAAAGGATTTTCCGGCAGACCGCGCTCCCCCGTGTAAAACATCGCCACCAGAAGATCCACGGCCGCCGCGCCGATGCGCGCCGGCTTCTGATCGACCAGTGCGAGCGCGGCATCCGGCTTGTGGCCGCCCAAGTGCACGAGCGCGACATCACGCGGCAAGCGTAGCCCGATTTTCATCAGCATCTTTTTCACCACATCGCCACGCGGAGCCAGAATGACGTCGGGTTCCTCTTTCCGGAACCAACGGTGCAGCCGTGTCCCGGTGATCGTCGCAGCCGAAAGGATCGGCACCGCCTCCATCTCCGGATGGCGCCGTGCGTATTCGAGGAAGGCTGCACTCCAGGCATAGTGCGCCAAGCGCTCGGTCTTCGCATCCACCACCAGCCCGGGTCGCCGGTAACCGAGGCGGCGCAGACGGTGCAGAGTTTTCTCGACATTGACATAATGCGCCGGAGCCACGCGGTGCAAAGCGGGTCTCCAGAGAGCCGAGGAAGCGGCCACCACCACATAAGGACTCCAATCAAAAAGAAAGTGTCCTCCGGGAACCACCCACGGCGTGACCAAAATACACTCGATGCCGCGGGCCTTGAGCACCTTGTGCAACCGGGCACCGGAAATCCCGGCCCGGCCTGTGATGATGCGGTCGCAGCCAAATCCCTTCTCCAAAGCCCGCGCGCGGGCGCCCGCCACCAGACGCGCAAAGTAACCATCCCCGGCCTCGTCATGGTCCGGTGACCACGGCCCGAGCAAAGCAATGGTCGCCCGCGCCCGCTTTTCGTTGGGTGTGCGAATCCGGCTCATCAGCCGGCTGACCAATGGATCCGCCTGATAACCGACCTCCGCCGCCGCCTTGAGCACCCGATCCTTGGTCGCGACACTGAACCTCCCCCGGCCGCGTAAAACATTGGAAACCGTCATGGCCGACACCCCTGCCGCCGCCGCCACCGCAGCCAGATTGGGAGCAGATGAAGCAGCGGATGGGCGGCGCGTGGATGCAGGCATAATGCAGTCAATGAGACCCGAGCCTGCGCCGTTGGCAAGTCTGGATTTATCGTAAATCCGCAGATGGCCAAGTTCGCCGTATCAGTTCTTGCCGCCGGACGGCCCGCGGTGGAACTGATGAATAGTGATTCCGGCTCAGCCACCACTCCGCCGGCAACACCTTATGTCAACCTTCGCCTCCCTACTTCCGGTCGCCAGCCTTCTTTTGCTGGCTTTGTCCTACGCCACAGCGGCCGACGCGCCCGATGATCAAGCGGAAGAGGCCGCCGCACCCGGGCAATCTTTCGCTTACAAAATGTCCGGCGATCAGCCGCGGCGATTGGAGGTCTACTTCCCTCCGGACCACAACCCTGCACAGACCAAGGTTCCCGCGATCATCTTCTTCCACGGTGGTGGCTGGCAGGGCGGCGATCTCACCCAGTTCCGGGCCGCCTGCCGGCACTTCGCCGAACGCGGACTCGTCGCGGTCACGGCGGAATACCGCATGCATCCGAAGGGCACGCCCGACTTCAACGAATCCGGCGAATCCCGCAAACGCGTGTGCATCACCGATGCGAAAAGCGCCATCCGTTGGCTGAAAAACAAAGCCGCAGAGTTCGGCATCGACCCGCAAAAAGTTATCGTGGGCGGAGGATCCGCGGGAGGCCACGTCGCCGTGCTGGCCACGAGGCAAACCGGACTCGATGATCCATCCGACGACACGTCCATCGACACCAAAGCCGTCGCTTACGTGCTCTTCAATCCCGCCTTCGAGCAAAAGGACCAAGCGGACCGCGAGGTCGACGCCCTGCGGCACATCGGCAGCGACATGGCTCCGGCCATCGTTTTCTTCGGAGACCAGGACAGCGCGTGGTTACCCGGATGGGACGCCGTGCACGCCCGCCTCGCGGAGGCGGGAGCACGGGTGGAATACTGGCAGGCCCCGGGGCATAAGCACGGATTCTTCAACCGGACGTCAAGACAACGCACCCTGCTGCAAAAAGCGGACCGCTTCCTCGCGTCTCTCGGCCTGCTGCAAGCCCGCGATGAGGATGCGCCCGCGGCCGTCGGCGGCATGAAGCTGGAGCTGATTCCCGCGCCCGTTGCCGACCGGTCCGCAAAACCGGTAGCTGAGTAGAGGACACATGATGCTTTCCGTGAGAACCATCTTTGGCAGCTTTCTGTTGCTGGCCGCTGCCGTCGATCTGCAGGCTTCATCGCGGCTGGTCGCGCAGGAATGGCCGGAAACGGGCGATGCAGAGTGGACGGACCTCGGCGTTACCGGAGGGTTCTACCGGAACACCCAACTGCAGGGTCATCTCGTCGCCCACGGGCTTCATCTGGAAACCGTGCCGGATTTCTGGACGAAGGGCAGCGACTTCCCCTATATGAAGCAGAATTCGGCACAGGAGGTCTTCTTCGTCGATCACATGTCGGTGACACGCTTCCTCGGGGGCTATTCGCAGGAATGGGAGCACAACGACAACCAGCTCCCGTCCAACGATCTGGCCTACCGCGACGAAGTCGGCGCGGTGCGCTACCGGACCGAGCTGATCGGACCGCGCCTGCAGCGTTACATCGACAACGGCTACACCGAATTCACCATCGGCATTGAAAATGTGCCGTGGGCTCTTTCACGCGATCCGTCAAAAGCCGGTGACTGGGGTTCGAGCGAGCCACCCGCCGACTGGGAGGAGTGGAGCGCGTTTGTCGAGGCGATCTGCCGCGGTATCAAGGATGCCTACCCCGAGGAAGTGGTCCGCAAGTTGCGCTTCAAGATCGGCAACGAATTCAACGCGATCGAGGCCTTCACCGGCGGGTTAGACGATTTTATGCTCTACTATTGGGTGTCACTGGCAGCGATCCGGAAGGTCTTTCCCGAAGCACCGGTCATGCCCGGGGAATTCGCCGGCACCGTGGCCGGATCGAACGGCGTGGATTATGCGAAAGTGTTCAAAGAACTCTCCCGCGGGCGCGATCACACGGGCAAAACCGTGGTCCGCCCTGCTTCTTCACTCGTGCGTTCCACACACTCGTTTCCGGGGCGTCGCGACATCGGGCCCCGCGAGCGGGTGCAAAGCGCGGTGGGCAGCTACCGCGCCATTTTGCAGGGACTGCCCAAGCCTTTTCGCGAAGGATTGAGCTTTGAATACAGCCAATACGGGGCGCTCGGTTCGGCTTTGGGACAAGGAATCGACGACAACGGCGTGCGCTCCGCTTCGTGGCAATTCCAGACCATGTTCCGGGCCCGAGGCGCTGGCTTCCTCGACCGCTGCTGGGCTTGGGGCAAATCCGAAAAAGTGGCCATCGGCGCCGACTCCACGCACTTCCTCAACAGCATCGGCTGGCTGTATTCCGTGCTCGACCATGTGCGCGAGGACCGTGCCTGGCTCGCCCGCCCACGGCAACCATCCGGTTCGGCACGCGATGTCACCGCTGCAGTCTTCACGCGCCCCGATCGCATTGTGCTCCTGCTCGCTTCATGGTGTCCGAACGACGACACCGCGGCGGGACCGGAAACGATCCAATTGCGCCTGCCGCGGAAAGATCTTCCATTCTCCCCGCAAGCCGTCCAAGCCCTCACCATGGCTTTCGACAACGAGAACAGCGTGGCCGGCCACTGGAGGCGCGATCTCGCCGCGGCGGACAACCTCAAGGCCGAGTTCTCCTCTCCGGATGTGCCACCCGCCACGTTGTTGCAGATGGCCAAAGATCCGCTCGCGGCGCGCCGCATGGTGCTCTCCGGCCTCGCTAAATTCGAAGCAGCCCAGCAAAAAAGCCTGACCTTGCAACCGCCACCATCAAAATTGATTCAAGTGACGAGTTCAGCCGGCGAACCGTTCGTAAAACTCGAAATCCTCCTTCAACCCGACGATCTGCGCGCGATTGTCTTCGAGAAGTGAATCCGGCATCACGCCAGACGGATAACCGTGCGTTGATCTGCGGTCTTCGCGCACCTACTCCAACTCGGCCCAGATCGGGTTGTGGCGGTTTTCCTATTCTTCTTCAGCGTCGGCGTTGACCGACATGACGAAGGTTTTGCGGGTTTTCATGAGGTCAATGGTTGAGTTTTTTTATTTAAAGCAGCGGAGGCGTCGAACGCCGGCGCACTTTGTCCCGTCGTTCCGAAATGATTAAATGGAGTCCGCAGTATTGGGTCAAACGCGTCCTACGCCAACGGCTGTGCCGTTGTGCGCGGCGGCAGATTCCGTGTCTCCGTGCCGTGTTCCATCCAACGGGCGATGTCGTCGATCGTTTTCCGTCCGCAATTGCGCTCGCGGGCGCGGCGCTCGAGCACACGCTTCGGCCCGCGTGCGAATGCCGTGGTGGCCGAGGACGTTGATCGCGCGGGCGCGTGAGCACCAGGGAGACGGCTTGTGGCGTCACGAGGTGCGTTCCGGCGATCTGCCGGTAAGAGTAACCCAAACCGCGCAGCATCGCGATCTGACGAACGCGCTCCGGCACGGCGTCCAAGGTGCTTGGCCGGGGGGAAACTTTCAGGGCGTCGGAACTATGCTCTTTCGTGATGGGGCAGCGTTATGTGGCCCGTCGCCTCGCGATGTCACGCGCGGCGCGGGCGTTGGTTTCGATGGTCTTCCAGTCGCGGGCCTTGATCGCTTCGCGCGGGGCGATCCAGGAACCGCCGATGGCGGCGATGAGCGGATCGCTCAGGTAACTACCGGCATTAGCCGCGGTCAGTCCGCCCAGCGGGATGTATCGCAAACCAAGGTGCGCGTAGGGCGCGGCCATGGCGCGCAGGTAGGGCAGGCCGCCGAGTTGTTCAGCGGGGAAAAATTTCAACAAGCGGCAACCGTGCTCGATGGCTATTTCGATGTCCGTCGGCGTCGCGATGCCCGGCGCGAAGGAAAAGCCGGCTTCCCGCGCCGCCGCCAGCAGCCGCGGATTGCATCCGGGCGAAACGCCGAAGGCCGCCCCGGCCTCGCGGGCGGCCTGCAATTGGTCGACGTTCAGAATCGTGCCGATGCCGGCGACCATTTCCGGCACATCGCGGCGGATGGCTCGCAGCGCGTCGAGTGCGGCGGGTGTGCGCAGGGTCAACTCCATCACGTCCACCCCGCCGGAGAGCAGTGCGCGGGCCAGCGGCACCGCGTCGTTGGCGTCGTCCACGATCAGAACTGCCACGACCCCGGCGGCGGATACTTTGTCGGCCAGCGTTTGATCAAAAAGCGGTTGGTTCATAACGGCGATTTCAGCGATCGACGCGCGCTCCTCCGCCACCGGCGAGCTTTTTGACCTCGGCCAGCGAGGCCATCGAAGTGTCGCCGGGCGTGGTCATGGCCAAGGCGCCATGCGCCGCCCCGTAGTCCACGGCGGTTTGCGGATCGACACCGGAGAGGAATCCGTAGATCAGACCCGAGGCGAAGCTGTCCCCGCCGCCCACGCGGTCCATGATTTCAAGTTCCGGGCGGTGCTTGGCTTCGTAAAATTGACCGCCAGCCCAGCAGATGGCGCCCCAATCGTTGACGGTGGCGCTCTTGACGGCGCGCAGCGTGGTGGCCACCACTTTGAAGTTCGGATAATCCGCGACGGCACGGCCGATCATTTTCTTGAAGCTGTCGACTTCGAGATGGGTGAGATGGTGGTCAGCGCCCTCAACTTCAAGACCGAGGCAAGCGGTGAAATCCTCTTCGTTGCCGATCATCACATCGACGTTGGACGCGATGCGGCGGTTCACCTCGCGGGCTTTGTCATGGCCTCCAATCGATTTCCAGAGGGACGGACGGTAATTCAGGTCGTAGGAGACAACCACGCCATGCTCGCGCGCCTTGGCCGTGGCTTCGACGACCAGTTCGGCGGTGGTCTCGCTCAAAGCTGCGAAGATGCCGCCCGTGTGAAACCATCGCGTGCCAAGACGTCCGAAAATTTCGTCCCAGTCAAAATCGCCCGGCTTGAGTTGCGACGCGGCGGTGAGTCCACGATCAGAGACCCCGACAGCCCCACGCACGCCAAAACCACGCTCGGTGAAGTTGAGCCCGTTGCGCACAATGCGGCCGATGCCGTCATAAGGGGCCCATTTGACCAGCGACATGTCCACGCCTCCTTGCAGGATAAAGTCCTCGAGCAAGCGCCCGATGTCGTTGTCGGCGAAGGCTGAGAGTATCGCGGTGCGCAGACCGAAGCAGCGCCGCAATCCCCGCGCCACATTGTATTCGCCCCCACCCTCCCATGCGCGGAACTGTCGCGTCGTACGGATACGGCCCTCCCCCGGATCGAGCCGCAGCATGACTTCTCCAAGGGAAATCTCATCGTAGCTGACATCGGCAGCCGGTCGGAGGTCGAACAAACTCATGAACGGAGATTGCTACATCAAAGCCGGCACATCAAGCCAGCGGCGCTCGGACCAAGATTGGAGACCGAGTTCAGCAAGTTGAACACCTTTGGCGCCCTCGCGCAGCGACCACGGAAACGGCTCGTCCTTCACGACGTGGCGAAGAAAAAGCTCCCACTGAACTTTGAACGCATTGTCGAACGTGTCGTTGGTCGGCTGCGTGATCCAGCCGTCCTTGTAATCGATCGGGCTGTCCATGTCGGGATTCCATACGCAGCGCGGCGTGGCTGATCCGTGCTGCACGGTGCAATTGCGCAGACCGGCGACGGCCGAGCCGTCGGTGCCATCGACCTGCAAGGTGAGCAGGTCATCGCGTTTCACGCGCACGGCCCACGAAGAATTGAAGTGGCAGACGACGCCGTTGCTTAGCTCGAACGTGGCGTAAGCGGAATCATCGGCCGTGCACTTGTAAGGCTTTCCGTTTTCATCCCAGCGCTGCGGGATATGCGTGGCCCCGAGGCAGCTGAGCGATTTGATGTCGCCGAAAAGGTTCTGGATCACGTATTGCCAGTGGCAAAGCATGTCCACAATGATGCCGCCGTCGTCCTCCTTGCGGTAATTCCATGACGGACGCTGCAACTTGTCGTGCTCGCCGGTGAAGACCCAGTAACCGAACTCCCCGCGCACCGAGAGGATCTTGCCGAAAAATCCGGTATCGATGAGGTATTTCAATTTGAGCAGACCCGGCAGCCAGAGCTTGTCCTGCACCACGCCGTTTTTGAGTCCGGCTTTTTCCACTTCCTTGGCCAGCGCGAGAGCTTCCGCCGAGGTGGTGGCGGTCGGCTTCTCGCAATAGATGTGTTTGCCGGCCGCTATGGCCTTGCGCACACCGACCGGACGCTGCCCGGTCAGCGTGGCGTCGAAGTAGATAATGTTGTGCGGGTCCTTGAGCGCGGCCTCGAGATCGGTCGTGAAGCGTTTCACGCCGGTGCGTGCGGCAAGAGCGGCAAGCTTGGCCTCGCTGCGTCCAACCAGAATCGGGTCGGGCATGATAACTTCGTCATCGCTGATTTTGACGCCGCCTTGGTCGATGATCGCTTTGATCGAGCGGATCAAATGTTGGTTGGTCCCCATGCGCCCCGTGACGCCGTTCATGATAATACCGACTTTGTGTTCTTTCATAAAATTACTCCGGTTTCTTGGTGCATTGAGGTTGCGCGCCAGCTGGCAGCGGCGGCACATCGACTCCGGCCACCGGCAGTGTGCCGTCAAGTTCCTGCCTCCAATGGGCCACATCTCCAGCGGGGCCGTAGACGTAGATCATACGCATCGGTGAGGATCCTGTGTTGGTGAGTTGGTGAAAAACCCCCGACGGAATGTAAGCCGCCTGCCCTGCTTTGATGGCGCGGCGTTCTTCGCCGAGGCACATTTCCCCCTCGCCTTCGACAATGAAGTAAATTTCTTCCTGCTCCTGATTGTGCCAGGGCACCTGGCCGCCGTTGGGCTCGAGCGTCACATTGCCCATGGCAAAGTTGGCAGCTTGGATCGGAGAAAGGCCCCCGACGAGATTCTGCGTGCGGCGCCGCGCGGGATACGTGCGGCCTTCGATTTGAGCGAGGTCGGCGATGATCATGAGTAAAAAGTGAGATAAGGCCCGTGGCCGGCCAGTCGGATAAGGTAAAGCGCCAGCTCGCGGGCGTGGTAATCGCCCCACATGGCCGCCTCGCCGCACGGAACCTTGCGTCCAGCCGGAATATGATCCCAGCCGTTCGGACGATGGTAGACGGTATGCAGCAGCAGACCCTCGTGGTCGGGATCACTGCTGAGATATGGTTCGGCAAAGAGCGTCCGGGCCGTGGTCAGACCAGCCGCTGTGTATTTGCGACCCGCTTCAGGTTCGCCGTGGTTTTCCAGCCAACGACCGAGACGCAGTAGACCTTGCGCGGAAATAGCCGCGGCGGAGCTGTCGACGGGTTCGTGGTCGTTGAAAGGCTCGGCCGGACGCTCCAAGTAGTCACCCATCTTGGCCAGGCCGGGTGCGCCCGTATCCCAGTAAGGAATTCCGTCGGTCGGCGTGTGCTCGAGGTAAAAATCGGCGGCCGCCTTGGCCGTCTCGAGAAAACGCGCCAGGACGGCTTCTTTGCCGCCGTAGGGCTTGAATTCCTCCGCGGGTAACGTCTCGAGAAACTCGAGTTGCTCGGGATAACCGCAGAGCACCCAAGCATGCCCGCGCGTCCACGTGGTGAAGGGCGAGTAGCCCTGCTGCGACGACGGACACCGGTAGTTGCCGTCGTTCGTGTTGAACACGGACTCGTGCACGACGCGGCCGCGAAGGTCGTAAATGTCGCGCCACTTGCCGAAGTAGACATTGTAACGCGAGGTGGTGTCGGCGTGCTGGATGATGCGCCCGAGCAAGGACACCGCTTTGTCGTTTTCGCCCATAAGGCGGTGTCCGAGCAAATGCGCGACGCCCAGCGCGCGCATAGTGCGTATGGTGTCGGAAAAAAGCGAATGCGGGCCGTTGAACGAATAAACGTAACCCAGGTCCGGCGTGATCTGCGTCCACCGCGAGGCCTGCACGGCGCCGCTGGCTTTGAGCGCGAGGTCGTAGAAATGTCCTTCCCAAGCGTCCGCCGGCAGCCGCCCCTCGTGCAGCAAACGGCGCAGGTTGCCGTAGGTGCTGACATTGTTGAACCCGTGGTCATGCACGCCGATGTGCGTGACGTGCGGGGCCATCAGCTTGAGCGTCCCCTCGCGACCGATGCGGAGCATCTCGTCGTCGCCCGTGGCATCAAATTGCAAAATGGCTGCGCCGAATTGGAAGCCTTGCGTCCATTCGGTCCAACCGCGAGAAGTGTAGCGTCCTTCGATAGTGAAAACCGGCGTGCCGTCGGAATCCTTCCAACGCTTTTGCAGAGAGAAGATTTTTGGCGCGGACGCCTCGAAGAGCGCACGCGCCGCTTTTTCCA
>JBILDG010000269.1:0-2864 GCA_044352715.1 Chthoniobacterales bacterium
GCAATCCGCAGGGCTTGGCGCAGGGCGGCCAGCTCATCTTTCGTTTTGAATTCGCGGTCGGGCCAGAAATGCCCCGCCACCGGCTCGACTTTCACGCCCGCTTTTTCCAACACGCGGCAGGCACCGAGGGGAAAGTCGGATGGCACTTCGACGCGCCTCACCTTGCGGCGGCGCAAATAATAGGCGGCCACGACGGCCGCAGACGGATTGCCCCCGAGCTCACGTGCCAAGTCGGACACCGAGAGGACTTCGTCCACCCCCGCCTCGCGACGCCCGCGGTCGATCTCCAGATCATTAAGTAGGATGCTTTTCTTCCCGCCATGCTCGAGGAAGAAAAAGGGATCCGGCGCTTGGAAGCCGGTCGCGTAAAGCATGTCAGCCGACAAAGGACTGGCGGCATAAATCAATCGAGCCATAACGGGCTACCATCGGCTGCGACCCTACGACTAAGCAAGCTTCGGCAACCTTCGCCACGAGAGCAGGAAAGCCCAAAAAGTGCTGGATAACATGAGCTGGCGGTTTACTTTTTTATCAACCCAAGAACACATGAAAAATCTGATCCTTGTTCTCGCCCTCGTTTTAGGTTTGTCCAGTGAAGTCTTTGCCTCGGGAGCTGTGCCCGGGCGCGTTCTGGCCAAGCCCTCCGCCAAAGCAAAGGAAGCTGCGGTCCAACAAGCCCTGAAAGCTGCCGGCGCCAAAGAAATCGACCGCATCCCGCAAATCAATGTGCGGATTTTGCAAGTCCCGGCAAAGGCCGAGGCCAAAGTGATCGCCGCGCTGGCGAAGAACCCGAATTTTGAATTCGCCGAGCCGGACTACATCGCGAAAGTCATTCTGACCCCCAACGACCCGCTTTACTCGACGCATTTGTGGCATCTTCCCAAAGTGAGCGCCCCGACGGCATGGGACGTCACCACGGGTGCCGGATCGGTAGTCGTTTCCATTGTGGATTCCGGCGTCGATGCCAATCATCCCGATCTAAAAGGACGCGTCATGGCGGGTTATGACTTCGCCAACGGCGACAGTGATCCGAGTGACGACAATGGCCATGGCACGGCCGTGGCTGGCACAGCCGCCGCGACCGGCAACAATGGCGTCGGCGTCGCCGGTGTCGCTTGGGGCGTTTCCATCCTTCCGGTCAAAGTGATGGGAGCAAATGGCAGCGGCAGCTACTCGGCAGTTGCCAACGGCATCAACTACTCGGCCGACCGCGGCGCCCGTGTGATCAATCTCAGCTTGGGCGGCACCAGCTCCTCGCGCACCTTGGAAAGCGCGGTCAATTACGCTTACAGCAAAGGCAGCCTGCTCATCGCCGCCGCCGGCAACAACGGCAACAGCACGCCGGTTTACCCCGCCGCTTACACCAATGTCGTGGCCGTCTCGGCGCTCAACAAAGCCGACACGTTGCCCTCTTGGTCAAACTACGGGAGCTACGTCGCCCTTTCCGCTCCGGGCGAAAGCATCACCACCACTTGGCCCGGCAACAGCTATGTGACCATTTCGGGCACCTCTTTCTCCAGCCCTGTCGTCGCCGGCGCCGCGGCATTGGCGCTCTCCGTGAACCCCGCGTTGTCGAACAAAAGCGCGACCGACCTCCTCCTCGCGACCGCTGACGACTTGGGTGCGCCCGGCTATGACATCTATTTCGGCGCGGGCCGCGTCAACGCGGCCAAGGTCACATCCGGCGCAGCACCCGTTGCCGAGCCCGCCGACACCACCGCTCCTGTGACCGCGGTGACCAATCCGAAAGACGGTGCATCCATTGCCGGCCTTCGCTCGGTCAATGTGTCCGTATCTTCAAGCGACAACGTCGCCGTGACCAAAGCCGAACTCTACCTCAACGGCAGGCGCATTGCCTCCAGCACATCGGGCAGTTTCACCTACAAGTGGAATACCTCGAAACTCGCCAAAGGCGCCTACCAACTGCAGTCGAAAGCCTTCGATGCCGCGGGCAATACGGCGGACTCGGCCATCGTCACGGTTTACCGCTGACCAGACGATCCAAGGCCGACGCGATAATGTCGGGCGCCTCGGACAAGAGGCGGTGACCCGCCGCAGGCACGGTCAAAAAATTGCCGGGGAAACCCGATTCGCGCATGCGTTCCGAGAGCGCGCAGAACTTGGCGTCTTTCTCACCTGCCAGCCAGACGATGTCGGTTGCAAGGCATGAGGGGTCGGTGAATTGATCGGCCACAGAGAATTCTTCCAGCGCTTCCGCGAGCTTTGCGCGGTCGAAGTCTTTTTCAACGCGCTCCGGCGAGCGATCGCCCGCGAAAACTTCCAGTGCATTCCACCTCGTCATTAACTCGTCCCAAGGCAACACACGCAGCATTTCGGCCCACGCAAGGTCGGACTTGCGCCGCGCGTCACGTTCTTCGCCCGTGAGAAAATTGCCCGGATTGACCGAAAGTAACAGCGCTCCATGCCAACGCCCGGGCTCCTCCGCCAGCCAGCGCAGAGCCAGACGGGCCCCGAAGGAATAACCGACAAGCCACGACTTGCCGTCGAATTCCGGCTGTTTTCGCCACAGCTCCGGACCGCTCGGCGCGAAGAGGTCGGGGCAAACCCATGCAAGCGGCGTTTGCGTTGCGGTGCGCACCGCATCCCAATCTTTCCCCTGCCCGAGAAAACCGTGCAGGGCCACGATGCGATCACTCATGGTTACTCGCGCGCGGACTGCCTGCGCTGCAGCAAAGTGACAAGGTAGATTCCCATGGCCACGAGCACGATGGTCGCGCCGGTTGCCGTCGAGGCATAAAACGAAACGATAAGACCGATCACTCCCGCCAGCAGCGCGATGGCGACGGACCATCCGAAAAACTGCGCCGTGTTCCTCGCCATATTACGCGCGGCGGCGGCGGGCA
>JBILDG010000042.1:0-9689 GCA_044352715.1 Chthoniobacterales bacterium
CTGGGATTGGATTTGAGCATTGCCTGGGGAGGTTCTCCCGGCGGCGAGAGCATGGGCTTCGAGCGCCTGGACAGTGACTACAGCGATTTCACCGTCGGGAAGTTTTCCAAGGAAACGGGCACCAAAGTGCCCGGCGGAACCGACAGCCCGGATCGTTACAAGGAAAGGTACCGCTTTCTCACGTCGCCAGAGATGAGGGAAAAATGGGTTTCCTGGCGATGCGAAAAAATTCGCGACGAACTCGTGCGGCCCATCGCCGAGAAGGTTTGGAAACGCCGCCCCGATTTTGAAGTGAGCCTGAATTTCGGCAGCAAGAAGGATATCGGCCTATCCAGCCTGAAGCGAAATCCCGATTGGAAGGGCGCGCTACGCGACTGTGGGTTTGATCTGGACATGTACCGAGACTGGCCCCGCACCCGCCTCATCTTCAGCGGTCTCGACTACGCCAAGAGCAATTTTCCCGAGGTGCTGCGGCCCGTATTGCAGGGCGGGCACGCCGGCATTATTGGATACTGGGCTGATTATCGGGAGCAATACTCCCGTAATATCTATGCCGCCGCCAATAACTTTTGGCCCGAGGTTAATGCCAATGCTTGTCCAGTCCGTGTGATTACCGAGAAAGACATGTTCCTGCTGCGCCACGGCATCAATGCGCTGGCCCAAGCCGATCTCATGACGATGCTGGTCGGCGGCATGGGGCAAAACGCCTGGCAGGGACACCAGCCCGAGGTGAGCAATTTCGCCCGGGCCTTCCGGTCGCTGCCGGCCGAAAAATTCGAAGATATCCCGGGGTTGGAAGATCCCGTGCGCGTGCGCCAACTCAGGCGCAGTGCCGAGACGTATTTTTATCTGCTCAACGCCGAGCCCTATCCGGCTACGGTTGACCTGGAACTTGCTTCCCAGGGCTCCGACCCGATCATAGCGATCGACCTTGTCACCGGACAGACCCACAACCTCAAGAAAGGTGCAAACGACTTCACTGTTCCGCCCTATCAGCTCGTCTCGTGGAAAATAGCCGATAGTTTCGTCGTCGGGGGAAAGGTTCGCGTCTCGTCGGAGGAGATGGACGCATTGCAGGCAGCTTACGACAAGCTTTCCGGGGAGCTTAAAGCGGATTCCTCGGCGGTGGACTTGGACATAAGTATTCGGAAAGCTCTGGAGCAGCGCAAACCTGCCCTAGCTCGCAGTCTGACCAATGCGGCCGCTGAATATCTCACGCGCAAGACCAATGGAAAATACCATTAAATGTCTCATGATAATGCCAAGCATTCTCAAACTGCGTAGCAGGTTGCTGGTGCTGGTATCCGACTAGCAAGAACAACGGAAGATAATCACTCTCCCCAAACGTGGATCGTACAACCCCTCCAATCTCCGCACGTATGCGAAGTCCGGCTGCACCGCAAGGCCTGGCGTTGGTCTCCAGATCCTCGGCTGCCTTCACACTGCTGGAGTTGCTGACGGTGGTTGGCGTGGTTTGTATCCTGCTCGCTCTCCTCTTTCCGGCAACTCGCGGACTTCTGAACTCCGCATCGTCCGCGAAGTGCTTGTCTAATATGAGAGAGATCAGTGCAGCCATTCTTTCTCGTTCGGCCGAGTATAACGGGCGTCTGCCTTCACAGGGACAAAACGGCACCTGCGATTGGCCTCATTTTGTTTCCCCCGGTGGTCCTTATCCGTGGCAAATTGGAGATCCCGGGCTTTTCCTGTGTCCATTTGATAAAACCGGCGGCGTCCGAACCTACTCCTTGAATCAAAGCTTGTATATATGGGATGGCAATGCGCGCATTTTTGTCGGCAAACCTTTAGCCTCCATTTCCAAACCAGCGAGAACCTTTTTGCTCTTCGAAGCCCCATCGCAGGCGGTCGCTACGATTTTTACCGGCGCTTACGGCTCCGCGCATGCGGATACTCATCTCAGCACCGGCGGGGCATGGCTCCATGACAAGTGTGGATCAAACGTGGCCTACGTGGACGGGCATGTAGCCTACCTTCCGACTCCAGTCAAGCCCGGCACGGCGTGGTTCCCGGCGCCTGCGGACCGAAACAAGACTTTTGGAAGCTGGATGGCAAGTTGGGGAGTCGAGGGCTGGGATAACTATTAAATCTTTTTTGGGTTTGAACACTGTCGGAAGCATGTCATGAAGCCATTTTGCCAAATTTATGCCCAGTGGGATCAAACTGGTTCCCGCATGGACGAGGAAGCCAGGCACTTGCTCGATTTGGGTATGATCTGCGATACGGCTTTCAGGGCAGGGCAGGGCCAGACACAGAATCATGTGCTTCAGGAAATAGTATCCGCCGGGGGATTGTGCGCTCCCAATTTGTATCCGGATCAACTTGATCCATTCTCTCGTGATCCCAACTGGTGGAAATACGGTGAAAGCAAATGCTTTGAGCTACTGGCTCGCGCGGCAGACGACTATCTGGCCTTGGGCCTTGGCCCCATGCGGGCTGTCAATACCTATACTCCCGGCAATCCGTTCATCGCTGCCTGCCGTCGTGTTGGCATTCGCTACATTTTGGGCTTCTGTTCACCGACTGTCGGGGAGGATGGAGGATGGCAGATTGCTCATTACGGCTCTCCGCTCTCGCCTTATTTTGTTTCTGATGAGGATTATCGCAAGCCTGCATCTTTCGGTCGCGAAGATGCCGTCATAATTTCCCCCATGGAGATGCGAAACCCCATGGTCTGCCTGAATCATTGGAATGAGGGGCCGTGGTGTCCGCTTAACGCGCTTGCTGCCGATCGCTGGCTCGAACCATCGGAGAATCCTCTGCCATTTTTACAGATTGCCGAGGATTGGCTGACCCAGAGCGAACTCACCGGGCGCCCTTTGTTCTTTGTGTTAAACCTTCAATATTTCTTTGCCGGTCGTTGCTATGACCACAACCGGCGCGCCCTGCAATGGCTGGCCGAGCAAAGAGACTTGGGGCGGCTCGAAGTTGGCGGGTTGCAGCAATGGGAAATACATCTGAGGAATCATGGGGGTTTCAAGCGTCAGACGTCCTACTGGCGAGGTGAAATGATGGGCTCGCACACCGGTCATCGGCCCGGTTCCTTCCCCGATGTGATTGTTGACGAAAGTTTGGAGGGACAGAAGGTGTGGCAATACCCCGAGGCGCTGCCTTGTCGCTACTATGACTATCGAGAGCACTGGGATTACCCTGCCTTTCAGCCCGATGGAACGGCACCCGCTTCCAAACATTTCCATGGCATCGATATCAAAATCTCGCCGCACGATTTGGGAGATGTGGAACGTCATTTTGAAATCGAAGTCTGTAACAGCCATAAGAGTCGCCGGATTCCACTGATGCTCTGGCGGGCTCTCGAAGGATGGACGAATCCCGTAATCGTGGAGTGCTTGACTGCAGGATGGTCCGCCGAATGGCATCCCCATCCCTCGGGCGTGGGTGGGGCCATATCGGTTGAAGGAAATGCGGAGCAGGGAACTTGCCGGATCAAGGTTAAAGCGGTCGGCACGGGAAAATCCTCCGAGGTTTTCACGAGGACTTGGGGATCTTTGGTGGCGGCGGAAACCTTCCTTCATCAGGGCACGCCCTTGACATGGTTGGCCGCGCAAACACCGGATCCATTTGATCTGGAGATGCGGTTGAGACCGGAGCATGGGAACGCCATCACCTGGGAATATCTTTGTGGTCTCGACCACGGCCGGGAAACACTCGATCGCGGCCGGGCTACACTGCATTTTGACGGAGGCCGACTCGCCTGCTGGCATCGTTTTTGGGGGATTACCGCCGGGCAGATCGAGCTTTTCGGAGTGGATGCCGTTGAATCGCGCCTGAGGCGGGACACCGCCTCTCGGGTCGATGTTCTCCCTCCGGAAGTTGAGGTGGATCAACCGGGATACCAGCTGTTTGGAAACATCCGCGATGGTTCAAGGTGGGATCGACACCTTGCTCGCGCTGCTGGCGAAAGGGAAATCAAGCGAATCAATGATTGGCTGCGCGGGCAACGATCCGATCTTGGGGGAGTTGTGATCGAAGCCCATCCCGGTGTTTTTCTTCCTCGCGGCTCCATTACGAAGGTGCTCGGCGCCGAGTTTGATGCGGTCTCCTGCAAGCCCGGGCATGGATTTCATGCGCTCTGCGCGGACTATCCGCAGGGGTGGGACTGGGGCGTGTCGGCCTGGGTGCAGTGGCGGCATCTGCGCGTTCGGCTGAATGGGCTTGAAGCTGCAAATGGCCCTTACCACCTGCACATCCACGCCTTTGATCCTGAGTATCGTGACACAACCCAACGAGTTTCCTTGTTCGATCCCGATCGTTCCGAGGTTGCGCCGCTCTTGGAAAATAACGAACAAGGGGAAGAGAGGGAGTTTTCCGTCGTACAGGAATGGAAGCTCCCTTCCGGGCTTGAGGGGCGTTGGCATCCAACCGCGCTTCGTTCGATTGAAATTCCCGATGAATGTCTCCATTGGCCTTCAATTGGTGTATGGATCGCGCCATGCGAGAAATCTTATCTTTATGACTGGGTTGCCGAGTCGGGCACCGCGGGCCTCTTGTGTCATCTGTGGGTCACCACTGCAGCCAAATCCACGGCTTGAATGGAATGAACGTCTCCGTCGAACACGGGGCGGCGACCGCCGGCCCCAAACTCTTCCGCACGGAAAGCCTAGTGTACACCAAACGGGGCCTCCTCGTGCTTTCCTTCTGGCTGCTCTGGGGGGATTTCGCGTTCAATTTTTTCGAATCCATTTTCGGCCGGTTTATCCCCATCTATCTCAAGGACCTGAATGCCTCGAATACCATGATCGGCATCATGACCGGAAGCTTTGCCGGCCTCGTCAATGTCTTCTTCCTCCCTGGCATCAGCCGCTGGAGCGACAATTTGCGCTGCGTCTTTGGCCGGCGGATTCCCTTCCTCTTCGTGACCACGCCGCTAACCGTGATCTCCCTGGTCCTGGTGGGCTTTGCTCCCGAGATCGGAAATTGGGTCCACGAAAGACTCCTCGCGTTCGGCGCGGTTCCTTTCGGCCGGGAAGCGACGGTGTTGGGGGTTCTTTGCGCCTTTGTCGTCACCTTTCATTTTTTCAACATGGTCTTGGTGAATGGCTACAATTGGCTCATCCGGGATCTTGTCCCCCTTGAGGTGATGTCTCGCTTCCTGGCTTGGTTTCGCGTGGTGGGCACGATGGGCTCGGCGTGTTTCCTCTGGTTTGTTTTTCCCCATCTGCTGACCCACACCAAAGAGATCCTGATGAGCGTGGGAGCCTTTTATCTGGTGGCTTTCTGGTTGATGTGCCTCAGGGTGAAGGAAGGCGAGTATCCTCCGCCTTCGGAAAACGACGTGAAGGGCGGCGTGCTAAAGACCTTCGCTGTCTATTTTCGCGAGTGCCTGCAATTGCCAGTCTACCGGAATTTCTTTTTCATGAACGTCCTCGTTGTGTCGGCCCTGGCCTGCGGAGGTAATTTCATCACTCTCTTTGCCCGGGAAACTCTTGGCCTGGGCATGGACGAGATGGGCCACATCTACTCATGGACGGCTGTTTTTACCGTCCTCGTCTATTTTCCCGTTGGCTGGGCTTGCGATCGCATTCCTTCCTTGTATATCACCCTGGGTTCGATCTTCGCGATCGCCTTGAGCGCGCTGGCCGCCCTGTTCTGGGTCAAGACGGGCACGGGTTTCCTAATCTATTCTCTCCTCTCGGCTGTGCCATTGGTCGGATTCGGGTTGGGGGCGATGACTGCCATGATGAAACTTTTTCCCTCGCTGAAGTTTGGCCAGTTTGCCGCCGGCCTGAACGTCTTTGGATGCGGTGCCCTCATTGCCGGAAACCTTCTCATTGGTCTCATGATGGACCTGTTCGCAAACAACTATCGCCTCGCGTTTCTTTGGACGGCCGTGCTTTCCGTGGCGGCCGCTCTGCCGATGATGCTGGTCATTCGCCAGTGGAAGAAACTTGGCGGGGAGGAAGGGTACGTGCCGCCTCTCCCACGATAAGGGGATTTAATTCATGAAGAAGGATTCTTTCGATAATAAACGCCGTGCTCTTCTCAGTGAGTTGGAGGCGCTCCTAGCGGACCGTCGACGGGAGTGTGACCGGGCGCGAAAGGAATTCTTTTCTCCTAACACCTCCTCTCCCACTGCTTACGCAGCGAGCCTAGCGAAATACAGGCGCTGCCTAGTCCGCCTGCTAGGCTGGCCGCTGACCGACGGGTTTAAAAAAAGCGGTGCCGCAGTAGTCGAAGCCATCGCGGAGGACGATCTCGGCCGGATCTTTCAAGTTAGTCTCCCCGTTATCGGATCCTTGCGCAGCGGGGGCCTTTTTTTCCTTCCGGCGAAAAGTGGCCGCCATCCCGCGATTATCGCGCAGCACGGTGGGGGAGGGAGCCCCGAAACCGCCTCCGGTCTGGGGGGCGCAGGCACGGCTAACTATAATGGCCTCATAACCGGACTGCGTCAGCGGGGCGTGGCCGTTTTTGCGCCACAGCTTTTCGTTTGGGGCGACGGGCAGGAGCCCAAATTAGATCAAAATCTCTTGGATCGGCGATTTCGTCAGTTAGGCGGCTCGCGGGCTGCTCTCGATTTGCTCCAGCTCAAGCGCGTGTTTGATTGGATGTCTGGCCATGAGGAGATTGATCGATCCCGTATTGGCATGGCCGGCCTGTCTTATGGAGGCTTTTACGCACTCTTCTTCGGAGCCTTGGAACCTCGCCTTCGCCTTGTGGTGTCGTCGTGCTTTGTCAACGATCGTTATCGTTACAATTGGGAGGACTGGGTATGGACCGGCAGTGCTATGCGGTTTTTGGATTCGGAGGTCGGCCGCATGATATGTCCCCGCCCGCTATTCCTGGAAGCCGGTCGCAATGATGAATTATTCGATGCCGCCGGTTTCTCTCCGGTCGCGAAGGAAATCGCGACCGCTTATAAAAGCCTGGGTATTGCGGACCGCTTTGAATCTCGAATTCACCGCGGAGCCCACGATTACGACCCAGACGGTCGGGGCGGCGCGTTTATTCTGAAATGGCTTTCATGAGAGCCCTCCAGCACTGCCATCTCCTTCCAAACTCATAGAATGAATTTCAAAAACTATCTGCCTCGATACAACGTCGTTTGGAACACTCCCTCTCGTGACTCCATGGACTCGATGCCGCTTTCCGGGCGGCATGGAGCGGGAGCCAATGTCTGGGTTCAGGACGGTTCGATATGGTTGTATCTCGCGCATAATTGTGCCTACGACGAAAACGGCCGCCTGTTGAAACTCGGCTGCGTTCGCATCACGCCTTCAGGTCAGATCCTGCAGGGCTTCTCCAGTTTTTTCCAGGAACTCGACCTTGCATCGGGCGAGATTCGTATCCGCATCGATTCGCATGGGGAAGAGAGCTTCACCGCTTCTCTCTGGTTTGCTGGAGAGACACTGATTATTCAAACATCCACTTCGACCGGGCGGACTCTCGAAATTTCCTTCGCGACTTGGCGCGATCGGGACAGGGAGAAACTCCATCTCGAAGTTCCTGTCGAAGGGTGGGATTTCGCCGAACACACCGTGCGGCGTGATCGAGTCGAGTGCACCCCCCAGGGGATTATGTGGTCGCATCGCAATGCAGACCATTTTTCCCGATTGGACGCCGAGCTTGAGCTACAACCTTGGGCGGTCGAGTCTCTGCATAATCCTGCCTCTCGTCTCGTTTTTGGAGGAGCACTTGCCTGCTCATCCCCACTGGAGTCAAACGGCGGCGAGTCCGTGTTTTGGCAAAACTGGAGTGGCTACGCATGGCGTTGCCAGGCAATTTCAGCCAAGACCCATGTGGTGTCGATAGCTCTTCGGGCAGAGCGAGAGGGTTCACCTGCTGTATGGCTGAGCGCCGCCCGCGAGCTTCTCTTACCTTCCGCCCTCTCTGCTGCCAGGGCCGCAGAACAAACACGATGGGACGAATTTTGGTCCCGCTCCCACATCGTGATTAATCCGGACGCTTCTACTGAGGATTCGGGTTGGCAGGTGGGCCGCAACTATCAGTTGTTTCGTTACATGCTTGCATGTAATCGCGGCGGCGCGCTTCCGCTATTGTTCAACGGCGGAATATTCACGGTTGACGCCCACCCGGGCCGAATCAAGGAACATAAGGGCGAGAACTTGATCGAACCTGCCGGTCCCTCCACCCCGGATTTTCGTCGCTGGTTATTCTGCCATTTCATGTCTCAGAACCAGCGCTGGCTCGGATGGCCATGCATTGCTGCCGGCGATTGGGATCTCGTCGAGCCTTCCGTGGCTTTTTACCGGGATCGTGCTCCGACAGCTGCAGCCAGGGCGGCATGTTTGGGCGCGCCAGGTGTTGTTTTCCCCGAGCCCATCGAGCTTTGGGGCCTCTCTTGGAACGCTCGGCCCGATGGCCTGTGCAAGGCAGAACATCTGGAGTTGGATTTCAGTATGATGTTGGAGTTTGCTTGGATGGCGCTCACGGCCCACTCCGTCTTGGGCACGGATCTTCGCAGTGACCTCACGTGGATCATCGGCACACTGCGTTTTTACGACAGCTTCTACCGCAAGCAGACAAGGGAGCGCACTGGCTCCGAGCTGTCCGCCGATGGAAGGCTCACGATCTATCCGGCAAATTCCATCGAGTTCGCGGCCGGAGCGAAGAACCCGGTGGAGGTCATCGCCGGTCTGCGTCGGATCTCCGAAGCTCTCCTATCCCTGGTGCCGGGGATGTTGTCGCCGGACGAACGTGATTTCGTCGCTCAACTACAGGCCGCTATTCCCGACCTGCCCGTCGATACCGAAACTTCCGATCCGGTGCTCCTACCAGCGGCCTCATTTGAAAAAACTTTCAATCTATGGGAACTGCCCGAGCTCTATGCCGCTTGGCCCTATCGCGTGGTTGGGGTGCTTCATCCCGAAACGATCCGGATCGCGCGCAGCACCTGGGAAAATCTTCCCTCTGAGCGGGCTGAATACTGCCGGCAGGACCTATCCTGGATGCCTGTCGTTGCGAATATGGCCGCCTTGGGGTTGGCCGACGAAGCCAAGCAGCGCATCGTCGCCAAATTGTCCGATGCACGGACACAGGTTCGCTTTCCGGCGTTTTTCGGGCCGGGGCACGACTGGCTTCCCGACCACAACTGGGGTGGCGCCGCCATGGTTGGACTCCAGGAAATGCTTGTGGCAGCCGATCCTGTCGATCACCAGCTTGTCCGGTTTTTGCCAGCGTGGCCGGAGGATTGGGACGTGCACTTCAAGCTGCACGCACCAGGTCAAAAAATCGTTAAAGGCGCCTTCGTGAATGGCGACCTCACCGTTGAGCAAAGCGAAGCAGCTTCCAGCGCGAATCAATCGAACCATCAGGGGGCGATTATCCAGAGGGCTTAAAATTTCGATGAAGATTTTCTATGAAAAATACCAAAACTAATACGGACTGGCTGCACCAAGCAAAATGGGGACTCTTCTTTCATTTTTTGCCGCCGCATGCGTCGGTCGTTGGAGCACCGGAAATTTCAACCAATGAATGGAATCGCATCATCGACAATTTCGATGTGGAAGGACTCGCCCGGCAGGTCGCGGAGGTCGGGGCTGGATATTTTATCATCTCGATCGGCCAGAATACCGGTTTTTTTCTCTCTCCCAACGAGACTTACGACCGCATCGTCGGGCGCCAGCCCAGCCGGCTCTCCCATCGGGATCTGGTGGCGGATCTCGCGGATGCCCTCGGCAAGCACGGCATTCGCCTGA
>JBILDG010000043.1:0-9680 GCA_044352715.1 Chthoniobacterales bacterium
CGCCGGCCTGGACGGCAAACCGCGTGAGTTGCACATCGAGCAATCCCTGCTCTCGACCGACTTCCACGACTTCGCCCCACCGCTGTCGCATGTCGAATCCGGCGTTGTTGCCGCGTGCGAACATTTCCGGGTGGAGAAAAAAAGCCTAGCCGGTTCGCAGGACCTTCGCCCGACCGGCGATTTTGCCCTCGTTACCGTCGTCGGCGGACGCGCCATGTGCGGAGACGCCTCGTTTGGACCCGGTGACTTCTTTCTCCTCCCCGCATCCCGCGCAGCGACCGTGGGACCGGTCGATAGCGCGTGCACCGTGTTGGTCACGACGATCCCTTGAGCCGAGCCAGCAGCCCTCCGTGGCGTTGGCGCATGTCATTTTGCCGCACCGCCGTTGCCAAGGCTTTGCGCTGTCCCGCGACCACGACGAGCTTTTTGCCGCGGGTGATGCCGGTGTAGAGCAGATTGCGCTGCAGCAGCAAAAAGTGCTGCATGGCCAAGGGAATCACCACGGCGGGAAACTCCGATCCTTGGCTCTTGTGGATACTGATCGCATAAGCAGGCTCGATCTCGTCCAACTCGCCGAAATCGTAAACGACCCGCCGCCCGTCGAAATCGATCCCCACCTGCCGCTCCTCGGCATCAATTGCCGCAATCCGGCCGATGTCGCCGTTGAAAACCTCTTTGTCATAGTTGTTGCGCGTCTGCAGAACCTTGTCGCCCGTGCGAAACCGCGTGCCGAACCGCTCGATCTCGGCACGGTCAGGGCGCGGGGGATTCAGTGCCGCCTGCAACGCCGAGTTTAACTCCCGGATCCCCAAGCTCCCCCGGTGCATCGGTGCCAGCACCTGCACATCGCGCAACGGATCAAGACCCAATCGTTTCGGAATTTCCTCCCGCACCAAACGCAGCACGAGCTTCGCGATTTCCTCCGGCTCTTCGCGGTGGAGAAAAGCAAAGTCGGCCCCCTTCTCCGCAGACTCCTCGGGCACACGGCCATGACGCACCTCATGCGCTGCCCGCACGATCCGGCTGGCCTCGGCCTGACGGAAAATTTCCGTGAGCCTTACCGACGGCACCGCGCCGCTGGACAAAAGATCGGCCAAGATGGAACCGGGCCCCACGCTCGGGAGTTGATCGGGATCGCCCACGAGAATGAGCGAGCCCTGTGGCGGCAAGGCCCGGCACAGCGAAGCCATTAGTGGCACATCGACCATCGAAAATTCATCCACCACGACTAGATCGGTTTCCAACGGATGCTTTTTGCCGCGTTTGAAGCCGCCGGAAGGCAGAAACTCCAGCAACCGATGGATCGTCAACGCCTGATGTCCGGTGGACTCTCCCATCCGTTTGGCCGCTCGGCCGGTCGGCGCGCAGAGCTGGAACTTCACCCGCTTGGCCGCGAGAATTTTCAACAGGCTGTCGAGCAACGTCGTCTTGCCAACCCCCGGACCACCGGTGACCACCGCCACTCGCGCGCCCAGAACCTGGCGCAACGCCTCGCCTTGGCTCGGCGACAAGGTCTTACCGGTTTTCTCCTGCACCCAGGGTAGAGCTTTGGCGAATTCGATCTCCGGATACTTCGACGGAAGTTTCGCCAAACGCAAAAGCGTCTCTGCAATCGTCAGCTCGGCCGCTCGCAAGGCCGGCAAAAAGACCATCGATTCTCCGGCAATATCCTCGACCGCCAGTTGTCCGTCGGCCAACTCCCGCTCCAGCGCCCCGCGAACAATGTCCTCATCCACGCCCAGCAACTCCCCGGCCAACCTCAACAAGTCAGCACGCGGCAACGCGGTATGCCCTTCGCCCGTCGCCTCGGACAAAATATGCTGCAAGCCGCCACGTGCGCGCAGGATGGAATCATGGCCGAAACCCAGCTTTGCGGCCACTTCATCGGCTGACTTGAAGCCGATTCCGGGGATATCGCGGGCGAGCAGATACGGATTTGCCCTCACCCGCGCGATCGCGTCCTCTGCGTAGAGTTTGTAAATGCGCAGCGCCCGACTCGTGCTGATCCCATGGCTGTGCAGGAAAACCATGATGTCACGCACCACCTTCTGCTCGGCCCATGCCGCTTTGATCTGCTGTCGACGCCCCGCGCCAATGCCCTCGACCTCCTGCAACCGCGCCGAGGATCCTTCAATGATGTCGAAAATTTTCTCCCCGAACTTCGCGACCATTTTCTTGGCATAAACCGGACCGATCCCGCGAATCAGGCCGCTGCCGAGATACTTCTCGATCCCCTCGAGCGACGTGGGCGCCTGGCAGCGGATCGTCGATGCCCGCAACTGCATGCCGTGATCCCGGTTTTGCTCCCAATGCCCCTCCGCCGTAATCCATTCGCCGGGAGAAACCGCTGCGACCACCCCGACCACAGGAACCAGACCACGGCGACCTTTCGCCTTCACTTTGAGCACGGCGAAACCCGTATCCTCGTTGTGGAAAGTCACCCGCTCGACCAAGCCCGACAGACCGTCAGCAGGAGTTTGCGTATCATTGGGCACAGCGCATCTTTGCCTCGGGATAAAAAAGGGGCAAGTAGCGTGCAGGATTGGTCCTTTTTCTTGCCAAAGGCCGCAATGCCGTCTTATTTTGTCCGGCCATCGCAAAACAATGAAAGCCGGTCTGCATCCCGATTACTCCGAAACCACGATCACCTGCACTTGCGGGGCAGTTTACCACACCCGCTCGACGCGCAAGAACGTCAAGATCGGCATCTGCGCAGCCTGCCATCCTTTCTTCACCGGCGAACAGAAGTTTATCGACACGGCCGGCCGCGTGGAAAAATTCTCCCGCCGCTACGGCAGCGTGAAAGCGACCCGCGTCAAAAAAGCTTAGCTCAAGGGGCCTCGCGCCCTCATACGGTGATTGCGCCGTCCCGGCCGGTCACCGTTTTTATTTATGGATCTTGCCCCGCTCATCGCCAAAAAACGCGAGCGCTTGGCCGAAGTCGAAAAGCTGGTCTCTTCAGACGACTTTTATGCCGATCCGGCCAAAGCCCGCGAGGTCATGCGTGAACATGCCCGTTTGAAGGAGCTTGCTGCCGCCGATGATGAGGCCGTCCGCCTCCGTATCCAACTCAAGGAAAACGAAGAGCTTTCTACGGGCACGGACCCGGAAATGGCCGAGTTGGCCGCGTTGGAAATTCCGCAAATCCATGAACGCCTTGCCGTGCTCGATCGCGACATCCAGTTCGCGCTGCTGCCCCCGGATGAATCCGAAGACCGCAACGCCATCGTGGAAGTCCGTGCCGGCACCGGTGGTGACGAAGCCGCGCTCTTCGCCGCCGATCTCTATCGCATGTATCAGCGCTACGCCGAGTCCCACGGACTCAAGCTCGAAGCAGTCGACTCCAGCCCGTCGGGTCTCGGCGGTTACAAAGAAATCGTCTTCAAAGTGATCGGCGAAGCCGTCTTCCGCCGCCTGCGCTACGAGAGCGGCGTGCATCGCGTGCAGCGCGTTCCCGCTACCGAGGCCCAAGGCCGCATCCACACTTCCACCGCCACCGTCGCCGTGCTGCCCGAAGCACAGGAAGTCGATGTGGAACTTCGCCCGCAGGACCTGCGAATCGAAGTGTGCCGATCCAGCGGTCCCGGTGGCCAGGGCGTCAACACGACCGACTCCGCCGTGCAAATCCTGCACATCCCCACGGGCAAAATTGTGCGGTGCCAAGACGGACGCTCCCAGCAGAAAAATAAAGCTGCCGCCATGGAAATCCTCCGCACCCGCCTGCTCGAGGACAAACGCGCCGAGGAGGAGGCCAAATACTCGGCCCACCGCCGCAGCCTCATCGGCCGAGCCGGACGTGAAGAGAAAATCCGCACCTACAATTTTCCGCAGAACCGTGTCACCGATCACCGCATCGGGCTGACTCTTTACAACCTCGACCGCTTTGTGGACGGCGACCTCGGCGAAATGGTAGCCGCTCTCCAACAACGCGACATGGAGGATCGCCTCGCCGAAGCCGGCTTGGCTTGAACCATGCCTGAATCACTTCCGCTTCTCGAAGTCCTCCGCGGCGCCGAAAGCTACCTGACCGCACGAGGCGTGGAGAACCCTCGCCTCAATGCCGAGCACCTTCTCGCCCACGCGCTTGGGCTCAAACGCATGGAGCTTTATTTGCAGTTCGACCGTCCACTCGGCGAAGCGGAGCGTGCTCCCCTGCGTGACATGGTCAAACGCCGTGGCAACCGCGAACCCCTGCAGCACATACTCGGCACCGTGGAATTTCACGGCCGCACGTTTGCCAGCGACAAACGCGCACTTATCCCCCGCCCGGAAACCGAGCAACTGGTCGAAATCACCCTTGAAATCGCCCGACCAAAAAACTCCCCCGCCTTGCTCGACATCGGCACCGGCAGCGGAGTCATCGCCCTCACTCTCGCCCTCGAACTCCCGGGAGCCGCGCTTCATGCGACAGATCTCTCCCCTGACGCTCTCGCCCTCGCCGGCGAAAATGCCGCCCGCCACGAACTCACGGACCGCGTGCGTTTTTCCCAAGCGGATCTCCTGCCGGCGGAACCAACCTTTTTTGATATCATCGTGGCCAACCTCCCCTACATTCCGACAAACGAAATCCCCACACTCTCGGAAGAAGTCCGCCACGATCCTGTCACCGCCTTGGATGGCGGTGAGGACGGGCTTGATTTAATCCGGCGCCTCATCGAGACAGCTCCCGGACGCCTTGCCCCCGGTGGCGCGATCCTTCTGGAGCTGGGCCTTGGCCAAGGAGATGCGGCGGCCTCGCTTCTGTCGGAACGCAAATTTCGGGACATTTCCGTGCGTCCGGACTATCAAAACATTCCGCGATTCGCGGTTGGTTTCCATGGATAAAATCCTTGTTCACGGCGGGCACAAGCTCAACGGCACGGTGCGGATCAGCGGATCCAAAAATTCCGCCCTGCCCATCCTCGCGGCCACATTGCTCACCCGTGAAAAATGCGTCATCCGCGGCGTCCCCGACCTGAGCGACATCCACTACATGCTGACCATCCTCAGCCACCTCGGCTGCGATGTGGAGCGCGCCAGCGGTGTCGCCAGCATCAAGGCGGAAACCATCCGCACCGAAGCACCCTACGATCTCGTCCGGAAAATGCGCGCCTCGGTGTGCGTTTTGGGCCCTCTTCTCGGGCGCGAACACGAGGCGAACGTCTCATTGCCCGGCGGTTGCGTGATCGGTGACCGTCCGATCGATCTTCATCTGCGCGGCTTTGAGGCCCTCGGGGCCGCCGTGCGCGTTCAAGGCGGCAACGTCAGACTTTTCGCTCCCACCCTGCGGGGCAATTCGGTCAACATGCGCGGCACGCACGGCACCACCGTCCTTGGCACGGACAATCTCATGATGGCCGCCGTGCTCGCCCCCGGCGTCACCGAGATCCATGACGCCGCCGAGGAACCCGAGGTTGTCGATCTCGCCAACTTCCTCATCGCGATGGGGGCCAAAATCGAAGGCGCCGGCACACGCCACATTGTCATCGAAGGCGTCAAGGAACTTCACGGCACGGACTACACCGTCATACCCGACCGCATTGAGGCCGGCACCATGCTCGTCGCCGGAGCCATCGCGGGCGAACGCCTCACCGTCAGTCGCGTCCGTGCCGACCATCTCGGCGCCGTCATTGAACCCTTGCGCGCCGCCGGTTTTCACCTCGAAACGCAGGATTCCACCATCACGATTTCGCCGAACGGTTCCATCAAACCCCTCCACCTCGAGACCAGCCCCTATCCGGGGTTTCCCACGGACATGCAGGCCCAGATGTGCGCCTTGCTCGTCCGGGCCCCCGGCGTGAGCGTCATCACCGACCACGTCTTCCCGCAGCGCTTCATGCATGTCGCCGAGCTTTCCCGTATGGGCGCGCAGATCAAACTCCAGCATCCCACCGCCATCATCACCGGCAACGGGCACCTTAGCGGCGCGCCCGTCATGGCCAGCGATCTTCGCGCTTCCGCCGCCCTCCTTCTCGCCGGCCTGGCCGCCGAAGGCGTCACCGAAATCAATCGCGTCTACCACATCGACCGCGGCTACGAACAGATCGATGAAAAACTCAATGCCGTCGGCGCCAAGATTGAACGCGTCAAAGCCTGAGCCGTCGAACACTCTGTCATCCATGACCGGCAACGACCGCGATTTTCTCACCCACGCCCCCGGATTCTGGCCGGAGGCCTCGGATTCCGCATGGAACGACTGGCGCTGGCAGATGCGCCATCGCATCACCTCGCTGGATCAAGCTGAGAAATACCTGCGCCTCACCCCGGCGGAGCGCGAAGGCCTCCTACTCACCGCCCACAAACTCGCCTTCGCCGTCACGCCGCACTATTTCAACCTGATCGAAGCAGACAACCCCGATTGCCCGATTCGCCGCCAAGTCATCCCGCTGCCCGGCGAAGCCGTTGTCACCACCGGCGAAATGGCCGACCCTTGCGGAGAGGACAGCCACATGCCCGTGCCGGGGCTTGTCCACCGCTACCCGGACCGCGTGCTCCTGCTCGTGACCGATCGTTGCGCCAGCTACTGCCGCTACTGCACGCGCAGCCGCGTGGTGAGCGGCGTGGGGGATCAAGAGTTGGAAACTGATTTTGAAGCGGCTTTTGCCTACCTCCAAAAACACACCGAGATCCGCGATGTTCTATTATCCGGCGGCGATGCACTCCTGCTCTCCGACGATAAACTTCGCAGCATCCTCGCGCGCTTGCGCTCGATCGAACACATCGAATTTCTGCGCATCGGCTCCCGCGTGCCGATCTTTCTTCCCCAACGTATCACGCCGGAACTCTGCGCCATGCTTCGTGAATTCCATCCGCTGTGGATGAGCGTGCACGTCAACCATCCACGCGAACTCACCACCGAAGTGCGCGACGCCCTCGCACGCCTCGCCGACGCCGGCATCCCGCTCGGCAACCAGAGCGTCCTCTTGGCCGGAGTCAACGACAACGCCGCCACCATGCGCACGCTCATCCACAAGCTCCTCCGCTGCCGCGTGCGGCCGTATTACCTTTACCAGTGTGATCTTATCCATGGGTCAGCCCACCTGCGCACCAGCGTGGCTAAAGGCCTGGAAATCATCGAAGCCCTGCGCGGGCACACCACAGGCTACGCCGTTCCTCAATTCGTGATCGATGCCCCAGGGGGCGGCGGCAAAGTTCCCGTCAGCCCCGGTTACGTGATTTTCCACGACAAAGAGAAGGTCGTCCTGCGCAATTACGAGGGCCGCGTCTTCGAATACCCTGAAAAACCCGGAGACAACGTCGCTTTAGTCCGCCCCGAGGCCGTGTTGGAATACTGACATGGCCAGCATCATCGTCCGCCCGCGCGCGCGGGTTTTCCATGGCCACGACTGGGTGCACGACAACGAAGTGCTCAAAGTCACCGGCGCGCCCAAAGACGGCGACGTCATCGGGCTGAAAGACCAGCGCGATCGCTTCCTCGGCAGCGCCATTTACAATAGCCGTTCGAAAATCCCCGCCCGCCGCTTCTCACGGCAGCGACAGGAACTCGATGCGGACTTTTTCCACCGCCGCCTCCGCATGGCGGGGGAATACCGCGACAAACTTGGATTAAGCCCCCAGTCCCGGCGTGAAGTCTGGAGCGAGAGCGACGGGCTACCCGGCCTCATTCTCGATCGCTACGGCGACTGTGCCGTCCTGCAGACGCTCACCCTCGCGATGGATCAACGCAAAGAACTCATTGCCGACGTCATCATGGAATTGATGAAGCCCCGGTGCCTCATGGAACGCAACGACGCCCCCGTGCGCAAAGCCGAGGGACTCGAATTGCACACCGGCATCCTGCGTGGACCAGCCCCCGGCCCGATGGAAGTCCTCCTCGCCGGTGTCCAATTCGGCCTTGATCTTCCCGCCGGACAAAAGACCGGCCTCTACCTCGACCAAGCCGACAACTACGCCCTTGTCGCGCAACACGCCAAAGGCCTGCGCGTCCTCGATTGCTTCAGCAACCAGGGAGGCTTCGCCATCGCCTGCGCCTTGGCCGGAGCTGCCGAAGTCACCGCGCTCGACATCTCCGGCGACGCCTGCGCCGCCATCAAATCCAACGCACAGCGCAACGGCGTTCAGCTAAAAGTCGAAGAAGCCAATGTCTTCGACTGGCTCAAATCCGCCACCACCCGCGGCGATCAATATGATTTGGTCATCCTCGATCCGCCTTCATTCACCCGCGACCGCTCGCGCCTCCACGACGCCATGCGCGGCTACAAAGAAATCCATCTCCGGGCCGCTCATCTGCTTGGCAACGGTGGCTTGCTCGCCACCTTCTGCTGTTCACACCATGTGTCTGCACCCAACTTCCTCGATACCATCCTCGATGCCATGGTGGACGCGCGGTGCACCGCGCGCCTCCGCGGGCATTACCAGCAGCGCGCCGACCACCCGGTGATTCTCGGACTCCCCGAGTCGGCTTACCTCAAAGGCTTTCTTCTCGAAATGGTTCCGGGTCGCTGAATTTTTCCTCGCCTCTACCGCCAAGGTAAAACTACCTTCCGGTCGGAGACCGAAAATGACTGACCCAAGATCACCCCGCGAAGACTTTCTGGATCTCGACGAAGCCGCCAACGCACCATCCGTCGAACAAATTGATGACCAAGTAGCCCTAGCACAGGAGCGCCTTGTCGCCCTCAAGCGCCAGGCCGAGCAATTGGAGCGCGAAAAGCAGAAACTCGAGGAACTCAGCCGCCGCCAAGAGCAATTCGATACGGGTCGCGCCGAGATGGTGGACAAATTCACCTCTTCCCTTGTCGGCATCCAACGCGAAACCGACCAGACGCTCAAACGCCTCGAAATCCTCAAAAATGTCCAAGCCAACTTCACCGAATATTTGCAGGAACTGGAGGCGATCAATCCCAAAGATTGGTCCCCGGCGGAGCTGACCAAGGAGCTCTCGCGTGCCATCGGTATCGTGGAGGATGCCCGGTCGATTTACGTCAAAGCCCAAGCCCAAGTGGCCTCCGATGAAGATGCCGGAGGAACCAGCCCCTACGAAAGCGACCACATCGGCGGCGGCCATAGCTTCGGTTATTGGATGATGGCGGGATTTGCTTTCACCTTGCCGCTGACGGCACTTGGACTCATCGGATTGCTTCTTTGGTTCCTGCAACTTGCATCGAGCTGAGCCCCATGCCCCGTCGCACTTCGAACCCTCTCTCCGATCACGTCCGGCGCCTGCAAGACGAGCAGGAGCGCATCATGCGCGAAATGGCGGAAGCCGAAAAAGCCCTGCGACAAAAACCGAAACCCTCCCGCCCCAAACCTGAACCGGAACGTCGCACACGGATAAACAACTTCGCCACGATCACCATGCCCCGCCCGGAAGACCATTTATTTCCCGGCGGCAAAACACGGCTCAACAAACGACAATACCGGCGCCGCAAGCCCGAGGCCCGCTTGGCCCAGATCAAATTCCTCCTGCTCTGCCTGCTCCTTGCTACAATTGTGCTCTTCGTTTGGCGCAATCTACCGGGCTGAACCGCCCGCGGTCTGCTGCGCGACGAACAACGCAGACGCCTGTGGTGCCACCCGGAATTTGGCGCGCCCACCCATGACCAGAATTTTTTGTCCGGAGATCGCATCGACATAATCGCCGTCCGGCATTTCGGGTGCCACCCGTAGAGAAAACTCCGTCTGGGCAAGCCCGCGGTTCCAGACGGCCAGCACGGCGTCGCCGAGATGAGCGCGCACGA
>JBILDG010000044.1:0-9675 GCA_044352715.1 Chthoniobacterales bacterium
CTCGATTTCCCTGCCCGATATCAACGAGTTCCTGCGCCGCAGCTTGTCCTGGCCCCGTGGCTTTCTTCGTTTGATCCCCATGCTCTGGATGATCAAGACGGGCCGACCCCGCCGGGCCCGCCACCTTATTCTTGGTATCGAACCGGAATTTCGTCGCCGCAGCGGTATCGCCCCCTTCCTTTACCTTGAAACGTTCCGCCGCGTGGCCGTCCATTATCCCGTGGCCGAAGTTTCCTGGGTCGAAGCGAACAACGAACAAATCGTGCGCAGCATCGAGATCCTCGGCGGGCACCGTACGAGGGAATACATCATCTGGGAAAAACCTCTTTAACTATGCGTATCCTTGTTACCGGCGCCACGGGATTTATCGGACGCAACCTGGTTTTACGTGCGCTCCGCGACGACAGAATCACCGAAGTCATCGCTCCAGTCCGTTCCCCCGAAAAACTTCACTCTCAGCTGCAGCGCGAAGGCGTGGCGCACCCGGACAAACTTCGGGTCATCGAAGCCGAAGCGCCGCAGTGGGACTTTCGCGAATTGGGAGAGATGGACCGCGTAATCCATTGCGCCGGCGTGCTCTTCGGTCGTTCTCGCGATGAATACTTCCGCAGCAATGTCGAGGGGACAACGCGCCTGCTGCAAACTCTCGCCGGCGCACCCCGTGTCGTTCTGCTTTCCTCGCAAGCTGCCGGCGGCCCCACACCAGCCGGTCATCACGCCAAAAAAATCGAGCACCCCGACTGTCCGGTCTCGTGGTATGGCGTATCGAAGTTGCACATGGAGTTGGCTGTGCGTGAAGTATCACCAAAGCACCCCGTTTTCATGCTCCGTGCGCCCATGGTTCTTGGACCAGGCGATCAGGCGACACTGCCACTTTTCCGTATGGTGCGTGGCAAAATCTGGCCCAAGCCGGGCTTGCGTCTGAAACACTACAGCTGGGTATCTTCGGACGACTTGGTTGATGCGATCGAAGCTTGGTTCGAGCGCGGCCACGATCCAGGGATCCACACCGCGCACGTCACGTCGCCTGGCACCATCACCGACGCCTTGCTCATGCGCACTGCCGGGCGGGTGAGCGATCGCCGTGGGTTGTTGCTGCCCGTGCCGCAGCTCCTGCTCAAGCCCGTGGCCCTCGCTTCGAAATTCATCCCCGCCATCGGCGAAAAAGTCCCGTCGCTCACACCCGACCGCGCCCGCGAAATTTGGCCCGACCGCTGGGTCATCGACCCCGAACCCTTCCACGAAGCCACCGGCTGGCGCGGTCGCGCCACCTTGGACGACACGCTGGCCCGCACCCTCGCGTGGTTCCGTCGTGAGGGGTTGGTCCAATGACAATGTTTTCTAGGCCGGGGCGAAGTCGATTTGTTGCTTGAACGGATCGACGCGGGCGACGACGACTTCGAGTTTGTCGCCGGCTTGGAAAACTTTCTTTGTCTTCCGCCCGACGAAGCGCTGGCGGGCTTGGTCGAAGGTATAGAAATCGTCGCCGAGAGCGGAGACATGGATAAGACCGCCGGCCATGACTTCGGGCAATTCGACGAACATGCCGAAGTTGCGGACTTCGAGAACGATAGCGTGGAAGGTTTTTCCGGTGCGCTTGGTGATTTGCTGTCGGAAGAATTCCATTTTCTTGAGGCGGACGGCTTCGCGTTCGGCCTCGGCGGCGTTGCGCTCAGTCGTGGAAATATGCCGGGCAATTTCGCCGAACGGGATGCGGCCTTTCGGCTTGGTGTAGCCGCAGACGTCGGAGAGCACGCGATGCACCACAAGATCGGCGTAACGTCGGATGGGGCTGGTGAAGTGCGTGTAGTCGCTCTTGGCCAAGCCGTAGTGGCCGGCGGGTTCCGGTGAATAGCTGGCACGCTTGAGACTCTTCAGCAGCGCGGTCTTGAGGGCGTATTCTTCGGGTTGTCCGCGCAACATTTTCAGAAAGCGCGTGAGTTCCTTGCGCACGGCGAGGTTGCCGACCTTGTGTCCGTGCATCTGCACGCGCTCGCGGTATTCGTTGAGTTTGGCTTCGTCCGGTTTTTCATGCACGCGGTGGATAGCGGCGGCGGGTGTCATGCGGAAGAACCGCGCCACGGATTCATTGGCCGCGAGCATGCATTCCTCGATGAGTTGGTGGGAGATGTCGTTCTCGATGCGTTCGAGCCGCGCCGGATGTCCGTTTTCATCGAGCCAGACTTTCACTTCAGGAAAATCCAAATCGAGCGAGCCTTCGTCGAAGCGTTTTTTACGCAGGACGGATGCCATGGCCCAGGCCTCGTGCAGCATGCGTTCGATCTGGTCACGCGGGTTGGCTTTCAGCTTGGCGAAGGCTTCTTTGTAGGTGAGACGGCGCGCGCTGCGGATGATCGTCTTGGCAAAGCGTGACTTGCGGATTTTGCCGTCTCGACCGATGTCGAGAAAGGCGGCAAAAGCGAGGCGGTCTTCTTCCGGTCGCAGGCTGCACAGGCCGTTGCTGAGCGCTTCCGGCAGCATGGGGATGACGCGGTCGGGCAGATACACGCTGTTGCCGCGTTTGTAGGCTTCGTGATCAAGCGGCGAGCCGGGCGCGACGTAGTGCGAGACGTCCGCAATGTGAACGGTCAACCGCCACCCGTCGCGGGTCTTTTCCACGTTGATGGCATCGTCGAAGTCGCGGGCGTCATCGGGATCGATCGTGATGACGAGGGTGCCGCGGCAGTCCTCGCGTCCGTTCGCCGCGGAGGGCGGGACGGTGTCGGCAAAACGCTTCGCTTCGGCAACGACGTTCTCCGGGAAACGGGTGGGTAAATCGAATTTGCGGATGATGGATTCGATGTCCACACCGGGCTTGTCCGCGGGTCCGAGCACTTCGACGATTTCGCCCTCGGGATTGATGTGGCGGGATTTCCATTCACCAAGTTTGACGACGACCTTGTCGCCTTGGTTCGGGCGCAGGGGCGCGGCGGGGGCGGAAACGTAGATATTGTGAATGAAATGTTTGTCGTCGGGCACGACGTGCCAGAAGCGGGCGGATTTTTCCAACGTGCCCACGGCGGTGGTGGTGCCACGCTGGAGAATGCGGATGACACGTCCGCATGGTTGGTATCCGCGGTAGGGGGCTTCGTCGCGCAGATGGCGAACGACGACGCGGTCGCCGGGCAGAGCGGTGACCGTGTTTTCCGGGGAGAGGTAAAACTCGGGGTCACCGGGCTTGTCACGCAAGAGGTGGGCCGAGCCGTCGCGATGCATTTGGATGGTGCCGACGATCAGGTCAGCCTCCCCGGGCAGGGTGTAGCGGTCTTGGCGGACGCGGACGATGTCACCGGCAAGTTCCAGATCGTGGAGGGAGCGCGCAAGGTCGGCGAGCGCTTGGGATGGAAGATTCAGCGCGCCGGCAAGATCGGATACGGAGGGCGGGGACTGGCGTTTTTTCCGAACAAAGGACAGCACGCGCGAAGCGAGGTCGGGATTGCCACGGCCGGCCGGCCGGATTTCCGGTCCGGGCACGGGTTGGTTTTGCCTCGGGGATTTTTTGGCGGCTGTTCTCTTCGCGCGGTGATTTGGGCGAGCGGATTTGGCGGAGTTTTTCGTGGGAGGACGGCGTTTGGATCTAAGCATGGGGCACATTCACTTGCCACCACGAATGGTGCAAGACGATAGCGGGGGGGCAGACTGAAACGTCAGAGTTTAGTCGCGATCATCCCGGCGAGGACGTCCGCCGTCTCCTCACAGCTCAGCAGGCCGGTGTTGAGGATGGCGTGGTAGAGGAGCGGGTCGTCGATGTCGTGGTCGAAATTCGTTTTGAGGTAGCGGCGGCGGCCTTCGTCATGTTCGTGCAGGTATTTGGCGGCGGCTTTATCATCCAAGCCCAGATGTGATTTGAGGCGGGCGAGGCGGGTGTTTTCCGGTGCGACCAAGCGCGAGTGGATGCCACCCTTCAATTTGGCGGTGATGATATTACCGCCACGGCCGACGATGATGCAGCGGCCGAGTCGGGCCAGTTTGAGGATGGTATCGCTCGTGTGATGGAAGAGCGTCCACATGGAGGGATGAAGCCCGAGTAATTCGCCGACCAAAGCCTGCAAGGTGGTGTCTTTGTCCTCGTGGATATGCTTGGCGATTTCCTGCGGCAGATCTTTGTCTTCGAGAACTTTGCTGATCAGGTTTTTGTCGAAAACAACCCAAGGCTGCTCGTCCTTGGAGAGTCGGGCGTTGAGTTTTTCCGCCAAAAGTTGGGCCACGGCGCCGGCGCCGGCTCCGGCCATGCGCGAGAGAGTAATGAAGGGGGGGTGGGAGATGGCGGGGACCGGAGGGCGATCCTTCTGGCTCAGAACGTAAGCGCGATATTTGTCGAAGGAGGATAGAGCGGTCATATTAAAAACATATCACACGGTCCCGTGTGCGGAAGGCGGGATTTACCGGAGAAGGGCGAGAAGCGGCGCGGGATAGACGCCAAGCCAAATGATCAAGGCGCAGAGGGCGGCCACGGTGAACTTGGCCAGTCCCCCGACTTCGATTTCCGGGGCTTCTGCGTTGACCGGAGGCTGCCAATACATGGCGCGGATCACTTTGAGGTAGTAGTAGAAACCGGCGGCCACGGTGATCACGCCCAAGGTGACGAGGATGTAATGCTCTTGTGCGATGGCGGCCTCAAAAATGAAAAGTTTACCGAGAAAGCCCGCGGTGAGAGGAATTCCAGCCAGCGAGAGCATGGCGAGCAGCATCGCGAAGGCCAGATGCGGTGCGCGCTGGTTGAGTCCGGCGAAGTCGGACAAGTCGTCGCCCCCGGTTGCCTTGCTGACGATGGTCATGACCAAAAAGGCCAGCATTGTCATGAGCAGATAAGCCCCGAGGTAAAACAAGACCGCCAGACCGGCGAAGGGCGCACCAATCGAGGCCACACCCAAGAGCAAATATCCCGCATGTCCGATACTTGAGTAAGCGAGCAACCGTTTGAGGTTCGATTGCGGGATTGCCGCGAGGTTACCGAAGATCATGGTGGCACCGGCAAGGATGCCGACGAGCGGCACGATTTTGGCCTGCAGTTCCGGCACCGCGACGAACGTTTCGAGAACACGCAGCAAAACGATGAAGCCGGCGGCTTTCGAGGCGACGGAGAGGTATGCCGTGACGGGTGTGGGCGCGCCTTGATAAACATCCGGCACCCAGAATTGAAACGGAGCGGCGGCGACTTTGAAGCCGAGCGCGATAAGCACCAGACCGAAACCAAAGAGCAGCGCGGGGATGACAGCTTGATCCAATTCCGGCAAGACGGCGGCGATGGCGGCGAGGTTGGTTTTTCCGGTCACGCCATAGATCCACGTGATGCCGTAGACAAGGAATCCGGTGGAGAGGGCACCCAGCACGAGGTATTTGGTGCCGGCTTCGAGACTGTCGCGGTTGCGGCGGAGGTAAGAAACCAGAACGTAAAAGCTGATAGTGACGAGCTCGAGCGAGACGAAGATCATCACGAAGTCCACCGCGGAGGCCATCCACATGAGGCCGGCGCACGTGAAGATCGGGAGAATGTAAAACTCTCCCAGACCTGCGCCGCGTCGTCCGGAGGGCAGGTTGGCTTCCACTGTCGACGAGTATTCAAGACCCATCACCAAGACAACGATGGTCGAGAGCAGGGCGAGCTGTTTGAGGAAGATGGCCAGAAAATCGGCGCTGTAGAACCGGCTGTAAGGAGCGCCGGCATCGAGCGCGGCGGGATCGGCAAAGAGCGTCGCGCTGAATACGGCCAACAGACCGAGAATACCGGCATAAGCGATGCGGCGTTTGGAACCGGCTCCGGCAAAAGCCTCGGCCATGAGCAGAATGATGCCCAGAACCACAACGGAGACTTCGAGGTAAAGCGGGTTCATGGCATAAGGTAAGCGAAAACCGGGTTGAGGTAGTCGAGCAGCAGCCCGGGGCGGAAGCCGGTGAGCAGCAATGCGGTCAAGAGAATGATGACGGCCCAACGTGTTCCGGGCGAGATATCAGCAAGGTCCTCGCTCACAGCCGCGCCGCGGGTGCCCCAGAATATGTTGCGGTAGGCCCGCAGCATGTAGACCGCAGAAATAACCACGCCCCAGAGCGCGAGCGCCGTGGCAGTTTGGAACCAGTTGAAGCCGCCGGCTGCGTTGCCGCGGGCGAAGGCGCCGAAGAAAATCATGATCTCGCCGGCGAACGAGGCGAAGCCCGGAAGGCCGACCGATGCCATGGCGGCAAAGCCGAAGAGGAGTCCGAGCTTCGGCGTGATACCCGCCATGCCGCCGAGCTCCGAAAACTCCAGCGTTCCGGTGCGCCGGCTGATTTCGCCGCACAGAGCGAAGAGCGCGGCGACGGTGAGCCCGTGCGCGAACATCATGACAGCTGTGCCGCCGAGGGCGACGGGATTGAGTGCGACGAATCCGAGGAATGCATAGCCCATGTGCATCACGCTCGAGTAGCCGAGCATGAGGTCGAGGCGTTTCTGGGCAATGGTGACGAAGCCGACGTAGAGGATGTTGCCGAGGAGAAGAAAGAGAAGAAGGTTGGCAAACTGCTGGATTTCCACCGGAAAGATCGGCACGGCCAAACGTAATAAGCCGTAGAGTCCGAATTTTTTCAGCACGCCGGCATGCAGCATGGCGGCGGGAGCGGGAGCTGATGCATAAGCCTCGGGTGCCCATGTATGGAACGGGAACAGCGCGATCAAAATCCCGAAGCCGAAAAGGAGCAGAAGATATACCGCCGGACCGGGGGCAAGGATTCCGGCGTAGCCAAGCTGTTGGAGCAGGCGGATGTCGAGCGTGCGAAGCCCTGCGGGCACGGCTAGCCACAGGCCGATGAGACCGAGCAGCAAGATGAAGCTGCCGAAGGCGAGGTAGATGGTCACTTTCCAAGCGATGCGTTGGCGTTCGCCCGAGCCCCAGATGCCGATGAGGAGGAAGGTGGGGATGAGGGCGAGTTCGTGGAAAGCGTAGAAAAAGAAAAGATCGATCGAAGCAAAGGCGCCGATAGCGCCCGCCGAGATGAGGAGCAGGCAGGCGTAAAACATACCGGCAAATTTTTCGACCTTCGGCGTGACCCAGACGGCGGCGAACGTCACCAGCGTGGCCAGCAGCAACATGGCCATGCTCAGACCATCAGCGCCGAGGGAGAAGCTGATGCCGTAGGCGGGGAAGAGGGCGTTTTCACTAACAAACTGGAAGCCGCCGATCTCGAAGTTGTAAGAAGCGAGAAGATACAGGCTGAGCAGGAGATTGGCACCGGCGCCGAAGAGCGAGAGGCGCCGGGGAGCCGCTCCCGCCATACAGAATGCGGCGGCAACCAAAGGGATGAGAATGAGAGAGAGAAGCGGGCTCATCAGTGGAAAATCAGGAAGTAGAGCAGCGCAAGCACGCCGGCCCCGAAGAAGAATGCATAGGCTTGCAGGTTGCCGAGCTGGAGAAGACGCAGGAGGTAACCCGTGGCCCAGACGGTGCGGGCGGAACCGGTCACGATCACGCCATCAATGATCCAACGGTCGAACCACGACCCGAGCACGGCCAAGCCGCCTTGGATACGGGCGACGAGCCAGTCGTAGAAATTGTCGATGTAAAGCCGGTTGGCAAAAAGCGGAATACGCAAGGGGTCTTGAGCGGGTCCGCGCAGATAGAGCAGTGCAGCGAGGGCGAGTCCGCCGAGCAAGGCGGCAAGGAGCGCCGCGTGGACGATGCCGGGCATATCCGGATGCGGCAGGTCGAAGAAATGCTTGGCAACGATGGGATATCCGGCCGCAACGGACGGGATAGCGAGCAGCAGCAATGGAACGCTCATCACAGCGGGGGATTGATGGGCGTGCTCAGCATGACCCGACCGCGGTCTGCCCATGAAGACAACGAAGAACAGGCGGAACATGTAGAATGAGGTAAGAAGCGCGGCGCCGGCGGTGATCCAAAAGACGGCGGTGTTGGTCCCCTGGGCGTAGGCGACGATGAGATCTTTGCTGAAGTAACCGCTAAATCCAGGCGTGCCGACCAGGGCGAGCGTGCCCGCGATCACGCAGAGTGCGGTAATCGGCATGCGCGTGAGGAGTCCGCCCATTTTCCAGATGTTCTGCTCGTGGTGGAGGGCGATGATGACCGAGCCCGCGCAGAGGAAGAGCATGCATTTGAAAAACGCATGGGTGAAGAGATGAAACATGGCCACATCCCCGACTGGGGCGACGGCGATGCCGACAACCATGTAGCCGAGTTGGGAGATGGTGGAATAAGCGAGGATGCGCTTGATGTCATCCTGCTGCGTGGCCATGAGGCCGGCGGCGAAACAGGTGATCGCGCCGATCCACATGATGACTTCGCGCACGGCCTCCGGCGCGGCGAGGAGAACCGGGAAAATACGGGCGAGCATGTAAACGCCGGCGGCCACCATCGTGGCGGCATGGAGCAGCGAAGAGACCGGTGTCGGACCTTCCATCGAGTTCGGCAGCCAGACGTGAAGCGGCATTTGGGCGGATTTGCCGAGCGTGCCGCAGAAAATGAGGAGGCAGGCGGCGGTGAGGTAGCCGGGATGCAAGGCGAAAACCGCGAGGTTTTCCTCGATGCCCAAGAACATGACCGAACCGGTGGCGAACCAGAGCATGAGGATGCCGAGCATGAAGCCGAAGTCACCCACGCGGTTGACGAGAAAGGCCTGCTTGCTGGCATCGGCCGCGGAGTCTTTGCGGAAGTAGTGGCCGATGAGCAGGTAGGAGCTGACGCCGACCAACTCCCAGAAGATGAACATCATGACGAAGTTGTCGGCCAGAACGATGCCGAGCATCGAAAAGAGAAAGAGGCACAACGAGGCGTAGTAGCGCGGGATACCCTCGTCGCCGCGCATGTATCCGGCAGAGTAGATGAAGACGAGCGTGGCGATGCTCGTCACCACCACCAGCATGACGCGGCTGAGGTCATCGAGGACAATGCCGATGGGGATGGAAAACAGTCCCGGCACATCGATCCACGGGAGTTGAGCGGTCACGGCGAGGTCGGGACTGAGAAAAACTTTCCAACTCAGGAAGCAAGTCGCGGCAGCGGTCAATACGGCCAAGAATCCTGCCGGCACGGGCTTGCGCGGGAGCAGGAAAAGGATCAAACCCGCGGCAATGAGCGGCGCGAAGAGAATGATCCAAGGATAAAGTTGCGGGTTCATCGCGGGGTCAGAATTTCATCCGGTTGAGATCCTCGACGTGAGTCGTCTGGCGCAGGCGGTAGAGGGCAACGATGATGGCGAGGCCGACGGCCACTTCCGCTGCGGCCACGGTGATGATGAAAAACACCAGAACTTGGGCATTGTAATCGGGCAGGCCGAAAGCGGTGACTCCGTGACGGGCGAAGGCGACGAGCGAGAGGTTGGCCGCGTTGAGCATGAGTTCCAGCCCCATGAAAATGATGAGAAGGTTGCGACGCAGCAGCACGCCCGCGAGGCCGATGGCGAAGAGCAGGCCGCTGACCAGTAGATAATCCCCGAGGGTGGGCATGGTGTTAGCGGAGTTGACGCCGGCTCAGGATCACCACGCCAACCGTGGCAACAAGGAGCAGGACGCCGATGACTTGAAAGGGAAGATTGAAGCCGCTGAAGAGGGCCATCCCGACATCCGAAACATCGGAGTAGCCACTACGGGACAAGGTTGGGAAAGGTTCTCCTGACGAGGGAAGGGATTTGACCACTTGGGCGATCAACACGACAAACCCCAGCAGCACGGCCAGGCCGCCG
>JBILDG010000045.1:0-9664 GCA_044352715.1 Chthoniobacterales bacterium
GCCTGATCGTAGTTGTAGCCGATCGCGCGGTAGCCAACGACCAGCGAAAACCAGCGACTGATCTGCCCGCCGACACCGGCCAGCGCCTGCCAGGTCAGTTCCGAGTTCGCCCCGAAGCCGCCGATGTCGCCGCGAAGGGGGATAAACAGCCAGTGGGTCAGATGCGTCTGCGTGCGCAGGCCGACGACCGGATCGACCCAGGTGCGGGTCCAAGAGCGCGAGCGCCCCGGCAAAAGCCCCGGGGTTAGTTCGCCGTCCAAACCCAGCGAGATCATGCGGAAGCCGCCCAGTAGATCCATGGTGAACGGCTTGGTGTCGATGACGCGGTAGCCGAGATAACTGGTCCAGAAAAGTTGGTAGGCCGTGGTCTTTAGTTCGCCGAAATACGGCTGGGTCTTGTCCGAGGACGACTCAAGTTTGGCATAGACGAGATCGTTCTCGAGGCTCCAGCGTTCGTATGCAACCTCGACATCGAGCATGGCGCCGATCTGCAGCTTGGAAATCATCTTGGAGGCACTGACTCCTGCGTCTGCGCTCAACGGGCCGGCGCCGACACTTCCGCTGGTCGAGGGAAGCCAGGCGTAGGGCGTGATGCGGAAACGCCAGGGTGAATCCGACGTCTTCGCCCTCTCGTCGATCACCGCGGGCTTTTCGACGGAACCAGCAAAAACCATGGCCGGGCAGCACACAAGGAGGAGCAGGATTTTTTTCATGCGTAGATTAGTCGGGTCAGCAATGTGTCGGGGAAGACATGGTGAATCCAGTCCTTTGTCATCGGGAGCCAAAGACCGAGAATCGGGCGCTCTGGCTTTGACCGGGGCTCTGCTCCCAGAGTGTTTGCTGTACGTGCGCGTTGAACTTTTCGCGCCCGAGCGGACAGATCATCGCGCAGTTCTTCGCCGCGGACCTGGCCAAACTGGGGCCATTCGAAATCATCTACGGCGGTGATCCGGCCATCGGGTGAGGGGGCTTGTGCAGTTGGGCGGGGAAACTTTAAGATCCGGGAATGATGAACAGCACCCGCATCCTCCCGTTGATTCTGGCTATCTCCGCTCTGATGCTCCCGCCCCGGGCCACCGCCTGCACGGTTCTGCTCTACACGGACGCGAAAGGCCGCCCCTATGTCGGGCGGACTCTCGAGTTCGTCGGGAATGTGCCGAACCGCATGATGTATTACCCCGTGGGTACCCGTATGGAGTCGGTTACCCCCGACGGAAAGCCGGGCAAAACGTTCGACACCAAGCACGCCATCCTCGCGGTGACGGCTTACGGTATGGTCCCCGATGCCAAGCAGGATACCTTGCACGAAGCGGTCAACGATCAGGGTCTCACTTTCTCGACGAATTCGCTGGGCGGCAACAAGTCGCCGGATGTCGCCGGGGTGCCGGCGGAAAACATCCTGTCCGGACTCGATCTGGGCGTGTGGGCTCTCGGCAACTTCAAGACGGTGGCCGAGGTCAAAGAAGCCCTGGCCAAAAACGAGGTGTCGGTCTGGCTGCCGGAAATCCCGTTCCTCGGCGACGGCGACATGCCGGTGCACTTCGCGTTGTTCGACCGGAACGGCGACGGGATCGTCATCGAGTGGACCGATGGAAAAACCACGGTCTATGACAACCCGGTGGGAGTCATGACCAACAATCCGCCGTTCCCGTGGCATCTCGCCAACATGCAGAACTACGCCTACTTGACCAACATCGACAAAAACCGCGGCAGCTTCAACAAGTTGGAGGTCTCGGCCGCCGACAGCGGCGGCAACATGGCGAGCCTTCCCGGCGTGGAGACCTCGGCCGGCCGTTTTGTCAAAGCCGCGTATTACTCGAATTTCGCCCACAAAGCCGAGACACCCGAGCAGGCCATCTTCACGCTGGGGCATGTCATGAACAATTTCGACCGGCCGCTGGATATCTCCAAGGATGTGGCGGACGATTTGCCGGCCGGCGAGCGCGCCATGCTGTCCGGCAAGGGCCCGAAATCCATCTCGGAGGTCACCAACTGGACCGTGCTGCACGACTTGTCGCAGGGGCACTTCTACCTCCGCACAATCAATGCCCTCAACTTCTCGAAGTTCGACCTCGGCAAGCTCAGCGTGCTGAAGGCGCCGAAAGAAGTGACCCTCGACGCCATCAACGCGAACACCGATCTCGATGCGACGGAGTTGTTTCTCAACTGACGCTGCACCGGCCCGCTGAGCCAGCTGGCCTCACCGCGAGCGAGTTGCGTGGTGACCATCTTGCCGCTCGTAATTTGATCGTCAATCGTGAGCAGTGCGTCGCCCTTTCACGGTAGACAAGCTCCTCGCGCTGGTCGCTCTCAGAGTTATCTTATTTCTATGAGTTCCGTGGTGAAGATTGAAAAAGCCATCGAAAGTCTGCCGACCGCCGAGATGTTGGAGGTTGCGGAGTGGCTCGACTCACGCCGGGCCATGATCGCCGGTTCAGAGAGCGTGTGCCAGATGCTCGATAAAGAAGAGGGCGACGACGCAGGCAAGCAATGGCTCGGGTAACCCGGTGCGCAAGCGGGCGTCCTAGAACAAACCATTCAACCACGCACGGGCGTCCGGGGCGCAGCTGTTGGGCAGGGAGAAGTGGTCATCGTTGGGATAGTCTTTGAACTCAACGCTGCCGCCGAGTTTCTTGACCAGGTCGGCATAGTTGGTCTGCCAGACATCGGGAACGGTGAGACCTCCTTTAAAGGTGTCCATGCAGATGAGAATGGGAGCGACCGGCTTGCGGGTGCCGGAGGAACCGTCCGTGATGGCCGCCTTCCAGGCGTCGAGGTTGGTCGGTTTTTCCTGCATGATCGCGCCCTTCAGTTTGAAAAGGCGGGCGATGGTGTCGTTGAGATGGTGCACGGGCTGAATGTTCCAGGCGGTTTCGATGATCTCTACACCCAGCGGCGTGAAGTAATCGGAGAGCTTCAGCTTGTCGGGATTGGCGACCTGGAACCCGGCCAGCATCATGACGAGGTGCGAATCCGGGGGCATGTTGGCATCGCCCATGGCAGCCGTGGGGCCCACGGGCGTGTCGTAAGCGACGATGGCGGAGCCCGGCGACATGCATACCGTGCCGACCAATTTCAAATCGCCGTAGTCCTCGGGATCGAGTTCGGCCACCGCGCCCGAAGCACCGCCGCCTTGCGACCATCCGGTGCAGCCGAATTTCGCGCCGGCGCCGACATCGTCCATTTTGCGCGCGGCATGAACGAGATAAACGGCGTCGCGCGCCTGCGTGCGGTTGACGTTGTATTGATGCTGACCCGGAGTGCCGAGGCCCTGATAGTCCGTGGCGCAGACGACATAGCCGTCGTCGATGAAGCCCTGCAGTCCGGGCACGCCGAAGTCGTTCTGCTGCGTGGAATCTGCGTCGAAGTAGGTGATGAGGTTGCGCGCCGGGTCGGGTTGGGCCGAAGGGCAGGCGGAATCGCCGAGACCCGTGGTGCCATGGCACCACGTCATCACCTTGCGGTCGTTGCCCTTTTCTTCCGGGGCAATGACCAATCCGGTGACTTCGGTGACCACGTCATTGACGTCCTTCGAGACGTAGCGAACTTTCCAGGCGCGCGCGCCCTTGATGTCGGTGCCGATTTCATTGTGCGACAGCAGGTCACCCGGTTTCCCGCCGGTGAAGGACGGTGCGAAGCGCTCCTTGGTCGAGGATGGTGTCGGCGGTTGATTGTAGTCGATGGCCGGCTCGGCTTGCGCCAAGGCGATCACAGCGAGGGTGCTGGCAATGGTGAGGAATGTGCGGCTCTTGATCATAGTGATGTTGTTTGGTGGGATTGGTGAGTGGGAGGAGCGAGTGCCGTTGCCGATGAGAAGACTGCGGCGGCGGCAATGGGCTAACTTAGACTGGATCTGCATCAGAGTTCGAACGCTATTTGCACTCCGGGCACGAGCGCGTTGTTCGCTTGGCCGAAGCCGCCGGGTTGGATGATGTCTTGAATGTCAGGCAGCGGGGAGAAATCCCCGGCAAGGAACCAGCAAATATCGCGGATTTATTTCTGCAGTGACGGCGGTTCTATTTCGTAGGTAGGGACGAGCGGCTCGCTCGTCCGTTCTCTTTCCGAAGGACACGCGAGCCGCGTGTCCCTACCTTCTGAATTTACTCCTTGCGATGTGTTGATGAGGAATCAACGATTGCGGCCTCATGAAAAGTCTCCTGCCCGCCCTCCTCGTTATCACCGCGCTTTTGCTTCAAGCCCCCGCGGCCCAAGCCTGCACGACTATTCTCGTGACGGATGCGAGCGGACGCGCTTATCACGGAAGAACTCTGGAATTCAGTGTGCTTCTGCCGATGGACATGACCTATTTCCCGGCCGGCACGAAAGTTGTTTCCTCGACGCCATCGGGGAACCCGGGCCTGACGTTTGACACCAAATATCCCATTCTGGGCATGAGTTATCCGGTCTTGCCCTCCGCCAAGCAGGTGACCTTTGTCGAAGGGATCAACGATCAAGGTGTCAGTTTTTCGGCGAATTGGTTGACGGGCACCGATTCACCTGCCGTGGGTCAGGACGATGACCGGATTTTGGCGGCGAGTGATTTCGGCGCTTGGGTGCTGGGAAACTTCAAGTCTGTCGATGAAGTCAAAGAGGCCATGGGCAACGGCCAGCCGGAGATTTGGGTGCCGGTCAGTCCGCTTGATCCCAAGGCTCCTCTGCCGCTGCATTACGCCATCAATGACAAAACGGGCAACTCCATCGTGGTGGAATTCACGGATGGAAAAGCCAATGTCTACGACAACCCCGTCGGCGTGATGACCAATGGCCCGTTTTTCCCCTGGCATTTGACCAATCTGCAAAATTACACCTTCAGTAATGTCGACAAAAACACGGCGCAATTGGGCAAGTTCAAATTCCAGACACAGGACGGGGGCAGCGCCTTGAGCGCCCTGCCCTCCGCAGAGACCTCCCAAGGACGATTCGTCAAAGCGGCTTTTTATGCCAATTACGTGCGCAAAGCCAAAACCCCCGACGAGGCCATTGTCACCCTGGCACACCTCATGAACAATTTCGATCGTCCCTATGATCTGACGGTTGACGAGGCGGGTGGGACGGGCGACGGAGTCAGGAGTAGCAGCACCTCGAGCGAAGTCACGACATGGACGACCCTGCAGGACCTGTCCCGCAACCTCCTCTATTTCCGCAGTATTGAGGCGATGAACTGGGCAGTCATCGATATGGGTAAGCTCAAAGACGTGAAGCAAATCAAAACGGTGTCAACCTCCGACGTGGACAAGGCCGGGGCGGATTCCTTCAAGTTGTTTTATCCGGAAGGGTAATTGCCGTCTGAGGTCTGGGGCGGTCAGCCGCGCCGCAGGCTGATCAGAGGCCAAAATTTTTATCGGTCAGTTTAAGCGCACGGTATTTCGTCTTGCCCGATCGCGCAGCTTGGACCGCCTTCATGGCCGCCGGTTCGGACAGAACGTCCAAGGTCTCCATCAATGCCTCGAAGTCCTCGATGGGCAGACCGACGACAACGGGGCGATTGCGGTTGGAGATCACAAAGCGCCGACCGGAGCTGCAGAGCTTGGTCAGGTTGGCCTGAGCCTCGCGCGGTGCTTTGGCTTGAGCAGGTTCATCGGCGAGGCGCCGCTGAAAACGGCCGGGGCGGCCGTGCTCCCCGGGACCGGCAGAGCGGCCAGAAGTTAGCTGCCCGACAAGAGACCATGAGTCCAAGCTTGTAGACGTCTGCCAAAACAGGGGGAACGGGTGTCCCGGCCGTTTTCTCTCAGACTGCACGGGCAAACGCCCATGCCCCCTGCCCAAACCAAAAGTCTGCAAGCAAGGTGACGTTGGTAGTAACCTTCGTAAATTGTTGGCATCAGCGCCATCCGTGAAATCGGTGGTTACAATGTTTCGATTTTCCGGTTCACAACTCGATCGTGATCTGCAGCCCGAGCACGAGGGCGTTGTTCGCTTGGCCGAAGCCGCCGGGCTGAATGATGTATTGAATATCCGGCTGCACGGAAAACTCCTTGGTGATCTGGATGATGTAGCCGGCGTTGAGCACGGATTCAAAGGCGCCGTCTGATGATTGGCCGACGCTCTGCGCGTAAGGCTCGCTGAAATTGCCGATCTGCCACGAGGTGTAGAGATGATCGGCCGGACGACGGCTCCACGGTCCGCGCCAGACGGTGCCGGCAAATCCGTCGATCGGCATTTCCGTCACGCTGCTCGGCGGTGACCAGACCACGCCGCCGAAGACGGAGAACTGCGAAGTTTGTTTTTGTCCCGGATTTTGCTCCCAAAGCGTTTGCTGTCCGATCATGTAAAAGCCGAAGGGGCTTCCGCCCCATCCACCGGGGTAGGAATTTTCCGGTTCGTTCGAGACATAAGCCCCGAGCTTGTAGACACCCGGCAACCCGTTGCCGTTGCCATCGAGTTCCCTTCGTCCGCGGGTGAATTGCCGATCCTCCTGCACGGCGGCGAATTTCTCCGAGTTCGGCGTCCACCCGAGCTCGACCACGCCGAACGCGCCGTCGTTTGGGTTCAAGCCGAGATCCAAGCCGTGGTAGGGACCGGTTTGTCCCAAGTCTGCGCGGGCTTGAAATACTCCCGCCGTGAGTGAGGTCTCCTTCATCGGTAGCCAACGCGCCCCTGCGAACCACGAAGCCGATGCGCTGCCGGTGAAGGTCGAGTTGAGATCGAGGGCGATGGGCACGAAGTTGAGTCCGCCGGTGACGAGCAAATCGAAAGCGGGAAGCGTGGCAAAAAACTGTTCCGCCGCCACGCGTCCGATGCCGATTTCCAGCTTGTTATCGAAGGCCTTCTGCACGAGGTAAGCTTGATAAAGGAACAAGGTGTTCCCATCCCAAGCCTGCGAGACGGTGAAAGCATTGCCGATGGTCTCGGAAAGATTGCTTCCCGCGCAAGAAACCGCCGAAACCCGCACTCCGCCCCCGCGCCAGCCGAAGGGTTCTTGCCATTCGAATCCGAACGGCAGGTATTGCGAGTAGGCAAAAGATTGCGACTGTCCGCCGATCGGATTGCCTTGGAAGACGCCGAAGTAATCGACGAAAAATTCTAGCCCGATCGGGTTGTTCGAGGCCTGCAAGTAGTGCGAGGCGGTGGAGAAAACATTTTCCGGAGCTAAGCTATCCGCCGGGTAGGGCGAGCTCGCCGCTGCGGGCCGCTGGATTTCATCTGAAGGTGGGCCAGCCGTCCCTACCGGCTGGGACAAGACGTTGTCTCCGTCTGCCGCTCGCGCGGGCGACAGCAGCAGGCCGGTCAGCAGGGCCATGACCGGCGGGACCGCGCGGGGAAAAATCGCCATCGGCGATGCATACCATGCCCGGGGTTGGGATAACAGAGTTCGCATCACGGCGCGCCGGGAGCCTGCGATCTGGGCGCCATGCTCTACGCCACGGCTACAAACAACGTAAATTGCTTCTGAGCCCCCGCTTTTCTTTGACTGGATCTCTTACCTTGTTCTTCCGGGTCATCCGTATAGCGTGGACACGATTATGAAAAATGTTCCCACGGTTTTGCTTTTCGCCCTCTTAACCACGGCTCTGGCCGTTCCTCCCGCCCGGGCCTGCACGGCGCTGATGATCACCGACAAAAAAGGCAACACCTACAGCGGCAAGACTATGGAGTATGCGGCGGCGTTGCCCTTCACGATGTCGTATGTCCCGGCCGGCACGAAGGTCGTTTCCGTGGCGCCGGGGAAGAAGCCCGGACTGTCCTTCGAGACGAAGTATCCCGTGCTGGGCATCGGCGCCAACGTAGGCGTGGGATCGGACATCGGTATGTTGGCCGAAGCCGCCAACGACCAGGGGTTGTCCGTGAGCTCCAACGAAATGCCCGGATCCCAATCGCCGACCGGAGCGGGATCAGACGCTGCAAAGGCTTTGTCCAGCACGGACCTCGCGGTTTACCTGCTCGGCAATTTCAAAACTGTGGCGGAGGTCAAAAAGGCGTTGGCGGATGGTGAGGTCAGTGTCTGGCTCCCGGAAATTCCCCTCATGGGAAACCTCGTGGCGCCGCTCCACTACATCCTCTTCGACAAGACCGGCGCGGGCATCGTGATCGAATTCCTCGATGGCAAACAAAACATCCATGATAACCCGGTGGGCGTCGTGACCAACGCCCCGGATTTTCCGTGGCACCTGAAAAACCTGAACAACTACGCGCAGCTGACCAATGTGGACAAGAACAGTGGTCAGTTCGGCAGCCTCAAGGTGGGCGCCCCCGACAGCGGCAACGCGTTGGCCGGCGTGCCCTCCTCGCAAATCTCCGCCGGCCGTTTCGTCAAAGCCGCCTTCTACACGCAATTCGTGCGCAAGGCCAACTCGCCGCGGGACGCGGTGATCACGCTCGGTCACATTCTCAACAATTTCGATCGTCCCTACGACCTCTCAATCGACACGGGTTACTCGGCCGAAGGAGGAACGGCGGGCACCACCTCGAGCGAAGTGACGCTCTTCACGTGGATGAACGACAAATCGCGGAATCTTTATTTCCTGCGCACCATCGACGCGCTGAACTTTGCCACGTTCGAGATCGACAAGCTCTCGCCCATCAAAAAGGTGGTCACCCTTCCGTTGTCCAAGATCAACGACGACAGCCTCGACGGCACGCAAGTGTTCCTCACGGCCGCGGCGGAGTAGGGCGCCGCAATGCAGGGGCTCGTGTCGCCGGAAAGTAAGTTGCAAGACAGCTACGAGCCGCCTGCACGGCAGCTAATGAAATTATGCGCGCGGAAAGCTTGCCGCCGCAGCCTTTCCGTCCATTATCGCGTCGTGAAAATATTTATCGCCCTCCTCCTCTCGGCCGTCCTCCTCGGTCACTCACCGTCACAAGCGTGTTCGCGCGTTATTTTCAAAAACAGCGAAGGTGATGTCTACACCGGCCGATGCATGGATTGGTTCAATGAAACGGGCACGGATCTTTTCGTTTTTCCGCGCGGGATGAAGCGGGACGGGGGCACCAGCGGGAACACGCTCCAGTGGACCTCGAAATACGGAAGCGTGATTTCTTCCTTTGACAATGTCGCGACGGCCGACGGCATGAATGAGAAAGGACTCGTGGCTAACCTGCTTTACCTCTCCGATGCCGACTTTGGTTTGCCCGGAGACAAACCCACGCTGAACATCGCCGCGTGGACACAATATGTGCTGGATAATTACGCCACGGTGGCCGAAGCCGTGGCCGTGCTGGAGAAAGATCCTTTCCGCATCGTGGCCCCGCTTTTGAAGGGCGGAGTGCCCACCACTTGCCATCTTTCAATCTCCGATGCGACCGGGGACTCGGCGATTTTCGAATTCATCGAAGGCAAGTTAGTCGTCCACCACGGCCCGGAATACAAGGTGATGACCAACCAGCCTCCTTTCGACCAGCAGTTGGCCATCAACGACTATTGGAAAAACGTCAATGGCTCCGACTTCCTGCCCGGCACCTCGCGTCCGTCCGACCGCTTTGCCCGCGCTTCGTATTACATCAATGCCATTGCCCAAGGCGCCGATAAAAACTACGTGTCGATCGTCCCGGGGCATACCCTCAAAAACCAGAGCATTGCCAGCTTGCTCAGCGTGATGAGGGATATCAGCGTTCCGCTCGACTTGAGCAGCTCAGCCAGCGATCCGAACAACGCCTCGACCGTGTGGCGGACCATCAGCGACCAAAAGGATTTGGTCTATTATTATGATTCTGCCGCCTCGCCGAG
>JBILDG010000270.1:0-2807 GCA_044352715.1 Chthoniobacterales bacterium
CGCGCACGAGGCGCAGCGCATCGTCGAAGTTGCCGCGGATCGCCACGACTTTGGCGCCGTAGATGAAAGCTTGGAGCAGTTTGCCGGCCGCGATTTTGCCCGCGGGCAGCAACACGGCGCAGGCAAGGTTGGCCCGCGCGGCATAAGCTGCGGCTGCCGCCGAGGTATTGCCGGTCGATGCGCAAATCACGGCTTTCGCACCGCGCTCGACCGCTTTGGTGATGGCCATGGTCATTCCGCGATCCTTGAACGACCCCGTGGGGTTCAGTCCCTCGTATTTCACATAGACCTCGGCACCGCGTCCGACGAGGGAGCTCAACTTGGGAGAATAAATCAACGGCGTGGATCCCTCGTTGAGCGAGATCACCGGAGTCGTATCGCTGACCGGAAGATGTTTGCGGTAGCGGCTGATGACGCCGCGGTCGTGGAGATTTTTCATTCCGCCGCCTCCACCCGGTAGAGGGCCGGTTCGTCATGCACGCAGTCGAGAGCGCGGATTTTGCCGAGCGCTTCCAACATCGCCCCTCTCGGCGCATCGTGGATCATCAAAACCAAGGCCGCTTGCGCGCCGTCCTGCGTCTCCGGCTGGATCACGGACGAAATACCGATGTTCGCCTCGCCCAAGACCCCGGCGATGCGCGCGAGGACACCCGGACGATCATCCACCCCGAGCCGCAGGTAAAACGGACTGACCACTTCGTCCGCGGGCCGCAACTCACCATAAAGGGCGTGCGGAATAAATCCGTAGGATGCGCGCGGCGACTCCAAGGCCAGAGCCGCATCGGCCAAATCGCCAATCACGGAACTCGCCGTCGGATCTTGTCCGGCCCCGCGGCCGTAGAACAAAGCATCGCCAACCACGTCGCCACGCAGGGCGATCGCGTTGAAAACGCCGCGCACAGAAGCGAGGATGTTTTCATTCGGCACGAGCGACGGTTGCACGCTGACCTCGACGGAGCCATCGGCACCGGCATCGATCACCGCGAGGAGCTTGATCGTGTAGCCAAGTTGCGCCGCGAAGCGGATATCCGCCGGCGTGATGCGCTCGATGCCTTCGACAAGAACGTCCCTCGACGGAACCCAGAATCCATAAGCCAGCGAAGCGAGAATGATGGCTTTGTGGCCGGCATCCCAGCCGTTCACGTCGAGCGTCGGGTCGGCTTCGGCATAACCGGCCGCCTGCGCCTCGGCGAGAGCCGCCGCAAAATCCAGACCGCTCTCGGCCATGCGTGTGAGGATATAGTTGCTCGTGCCGTTGATGATGCCGCGCACGCGCTGAAAATGGTTGGCCACGAAAGCTTCGCGCACCGACTTGATGATCGGGATACCGCCAGCCACCGCCGCCTCGTAAAAGACCGGCACGCGTTTCTCCGTGGCGAGGCCGAAAATCTCCGCACCGTGCTCGGCGAGCAGCGCTTTGTTGCCCGTGACAACGATTTTGCCGCGGCGGATCGCCTCGAGGATCAACTCGCGGGGCTCCTCGATACCGCCCATCAATTCGACGATCACATCGACACGCGGATCATCCAGCAGCTCACGCCAGTTTGCCGTGGCCATACCGGGCGGAAGGGCCACCGGACGCTTCTTGGCCAGATCGCGCATGGCCACTTTGCGCACGACCAGATCGCAACCGATCCGCTCACGCAGCAACGCCCGGTTCTTTTCCAGGTTCAGGAAAACACCGGCGCCTACCGTACCAAAACCGGCCAGCCCTATGCCTACTTCGCGCATAAATTGTGACCGCGCATCCTGCCTGCATGGGAGCGTTTCGGCAATGATTTGGTAAGCGCGGCAAAACAAGCCAAGCCACAGACGCAACGCTTGCCTGAGGTATGAAAAGTTGAAATAAGCCGGTCGGGCGAAGTCAACCGCCCACCAAACCAAACCCAATTAACACAAGAAAAACACTATGAAACAATACACGGCCGAATTTCTCGGCACATTCTGGCTCGTCCTCGGCGGGTGCGGCAGCGCGGTCCTAGCCTGCAACTTCCCCGAAGCCGGTATCGGATTTGTTGGTGTGGCACTCGCCTTCGGACTCACCCTGCTCACTATGGCCTATGCCATCGGGCCCATCTCGGGTTGCCACATCAATCCCGCTGTCTCGATCGGCTTGTGGGCTTGCGGACGCTTCCCGACCGGCAAACTCCTTCCTTACGTGATTGCCCAAGTGCTGGGCGGCATCGCCGCCGGCGGCGTGCTTTACATCATCGCCAGCGGTGCGCCTGGATTCGATCTGGCCGGCGGATTCGCCTCCAACGGCTACGGCGAGCATTCGCCGGGTGGCTACTCGCTGACCTCGGCCTTTGTCACCGAAGTGGTGATGACCATGTTTTTCCTGCTGATCATTCTCGCTGCCACGGACAAACGCGCGCCGGTCGGTTTCGCTCCGATTGCCATCGGTCTCGGACTCACGCTCATCCATTTGATCAGCATCCCGGTGACCAATACTTCGGTAAACCCCGCCCGCAGCACCGGCGTGGCTGTTTTTGTGGGTGATTGGGCCACGAGCCAGCTGTGGCTTTTCTGGCTGGCTCCGTTCATCGGCGCGATGGTCGGCGTGCTGGCTTACAAGATGATCGCCTCGAAAGAAGAATAAGTCCTCTCACTGACCGTCCCGCATCCTGCAACGTCAGCGATGCGGGGCGGTTTTCAAACCAGGACCCTCAGCCCGGATGCCCGACTTCGGCGTCGAGAAACTTCCGCAACTCCTGCAACCCTTCTTGCTTCTGCGCTGAAATAACGATCAGCGGGATGCCGGGAAACTCTTGCACGAGCCGCGGCACATTGTCCTCCGCCCCGGGAAG
>JBILDG010000046.1:0-9572 GCA_044352715.1 Chthoniobacterales bacterium
TTCAAGTAGGGGATTTTCTCACGCAGTCCGTCGAAAGTGCCCGGGTGGGTGACGCCGGACGATGCGTGGCGGGTAAAGCCGCGCACATGCAATTCGTAGATGACGAGTTCGGGCACGGGTAGGTCCAGGGGGCGATCGTGCTCCCAATCAAAATCATTCTCGGGTATGCGGCCGCGGTGCGGGTAGATATCCCGGCCATTCGGGGTGACGGCAAAAGTGTTTCCTCCGCTGACGGCTCGGGTGAAAGGATCGAGCAAGATGTGACGGGTGTCGAAGCGGTGCCCTGCGCGGGGGTTGAAAGGGCCATCCATGCGGTAACCGTATTCGATTCCTCCGGGATCAATGTCATAGACGGTCATCGCGTAGACATCGCCCATGCGAAATTCGGGCGGAAAAGGAATTTCCGCAAACGGCCGTTGGGCACCTTTTTCAAAAAGAACCAAAGTGCATCCGGTGGCATGGGTCGAATAAATGGAAAAATTGACCCCGCCGGGTACCAAGCTTGCTCCGAAGGGAAGCGGATGGCCGTAGCGCAAACGAAAGACGCCGTGGTGATGCGTCGGGTATTGCGGGCGAACTTCAGCCATGGCTCAGCTTAATATTGGCCGCAGCCGGCTATTTCCATTTGATGCTGCAGCCCATGCTGGGTTGTTGCGTTATGGGGGCGCTTTGGCCGGCCAGCAAACTGTCGAGGGCCTGGCGCAGGTCGTCTCCAGTGCAGGGAAGATTGTTGCCGGGTGTGCTAGCATCCATGCGGCCGTGATAGAAAAGTATGCGGCGGCCGTCGAAGACAAAAAACTCGGGTGTGCAGGCCGCTTGAAATGACCTCGCCACTTCCTGTGATTCGTCGTGAAGAATCTGAAACGGAATACTTTTATCGGTGGCCATTTCTTTGAGTTTTTCGGGGGCGTCCTCCGGGTGGGTTGACGCGTCGTTTGCACTGATCCCGACAAACGCCACGTCTCTGGACAGATAGTCACGGGCAAGATTGTTCAAAGCGGGCAGCACATGAACGACGTAGGGACAATGTCGGCAAAGAAAAACAACCACAAGGGCCTTTGAGTCGGTGAAGGTTTCCCCATGCACAGTCTCGCCGGTGATGACATCGGGCAAAGCAAAAGGCGGCAGGGTGAATTCACCGACGCGCAGGTTGTTGGAAGGTGTTGGCATACCGAAGATGCTGGGCGGGAGCTGCAGGAAAATCAACTCCCACGTCCTGCATCACTTGGGAGAGTTCGTAGTTGACGCTTGCAAGAGGTGCGTGGCTAATGACGGCGATGAAAATCCACTTGAATCGCGGAGGCCAATCGCTCGGTCAATTCACCCCGGAGGAAGTCCGATCCGGCTATTTGGAGGGCAAGTTCACCGGATCAGATCTGGCTTGGCGAGACGGCATGGAGATTTGGCGTCCGCTTGCGGAGGTGATCGATGAAATCGCGCCCGCAACCTTCGAGCAGAATGAGGCCAAGCCTCCGGCCGTGCATCACGGACCGGCTTGGGAGCGTCGCGCGGAGTCCGGCTTCATCGCCGCTTTGCTCGAAACCATTCGTACGATTCTGCTCGAGCCGGGCAAAAGTTTCGCCAGCATGCGTCAGACTGGCGGGTTGGGGGCGCCATTGTTTTTCTACGTTATTGTCGGGACGATCTGCGGGTTGGTGGGCGTGTTTTATCAGGTTGTCTTCACATCGATGCAGTCCGCAGAGAGTGCCCCCGAGAATGCGGTGGCGGCATTTGTCGGAACCACTCTCGGGATAGGTTTGGTCATAATGCTGTTGCCGATTTTCCTGGTGGCCGCGGCGTTTGTTTCGAGTTCCATCACCCATCTGGCTCTCATGATTGTCGGGGGAGCGAGGCGGCCCTTTGAAGCTACGTTTCGGGTTGTCTGCTATGCCAATGGCTCGACCTCCGTTCTCCAGCTGCTTCCGGTCTGCGGTGGAATACTGGCCTCTGTTTGGGGACTTGTCTTGATGATTATAGGCCTTTCCCGTGTTCACGGTATCGGAAAAGGGCGGGCGGCGGTTGCTGTGCTTTTGCCGATGATTATTTGCTGCGGGTTGCTCATTGCAGGCGTTTTCGCGGCGGTGGCGGCCGCTGGGGGAATGGCTGCTCTCATGGAGTCTGCTGGCAAGCCCTAAATGGGTCTTCCTCCGCCATTGCCTTGGTCAGTGCAGACGCAGCCCGAGCGTCTCCTGCTAGTGGCCATCGCAGCTTCGGCTGCCTTGGCTGCGTTCCTGGCTTTTTTTGCCGTGATGGGGTTGCCGGTTTGGGTCTGTGCGTGGAAAAGCTGCACCGGTATTCCCTGTGCGGGCTGCGGTGGCACCAGGGCTCTGGTTTTGCTGATATCCGGTGAATGGCAAGATGCGCTGCGAATGAATCCCGGGGCTGTGCTGGGGATGGCCGTGCTTACGCTGATCGCGATCTATTCCTCGCTTGTTTTGAGCTTTCGCTTGTCTCCATGGCGTCCGTCTTGGCTTGCGGCAGGAGTATGGCGGTGGGGCTTGGCTGCCGGCTTGCTGGCGAACTGGTGCTACCTGCTCTGGCGCGGATCAGCCTGAGGCAAACAAGAGTCTTTAGCTTTGGTTTGACAGTGGGACGTTATCTTCATCTACCACGATCACTTGGGGTTTCCATTTTTCGGCCAGCGCCAAATCAACCCAAGCGTAGGACATGATTGTAAGACGATCCCCGATCTTGCCGAGATGCGCGGTCGCGCCATTGAGTTCGATGCACCCGGAGCCGGGGGGGCCGTAGATCACATAAGTCTCGAAGCGTTCTCCGTTGCCCATGTTGCCAACGAGGATTTTCTCATAGCGCCGGAGTCCGACGCTCTCGGCCAGATCGGTGGCGATGGTGAGACTTCCCTCGTAATCAACGGAGGCGCCGGTGACTGTGGCACGGTGGATTTTGGATTTAAGCAGGCAAAGGGTCATACGGACCGGTGACTACGTAGGCTCTTCGGGAACGTCCCGCCAGTTTTTTTGCGTCACTACCTTAAACTCCGAAGTGAATGGACGGATGAACAGAGTCTTGGCCGGCGCAGCTCATAGGTATTTCGGCGCCGTTAAGAGCGGCAGAGACAGCGGCAATCGCTAACTCGGGAGCATTGCAGTCGCGGCTTAAATGTCCGAGGACAACGTGCTGCAAAGAGGGCGAACAGATTCGTGTGGCGAGATCGGCGGCAGCTTTGTTGGACAAATGTCCATGCGGGGAAAGAATCCGCTGCTTAACGGAGAAAGGGCGCTTGGTGTCGGCATGGAGCATCTGTTCATCGTGGTTTGCCTCGACAAAAAGACAGTCGACTCCGGAGACATGATGGACAACCGAGTGGTTCACGTGACCAAGGTCCGTCAGCACGCCGAGAGCAACGCCCGCACAACGCAATGTGAAGCCGACCGGGTCGGCGGCATCATGGGGGACGGAAAAAGCGGTAACCTCAATCGAACCAAGGGCAAAGCTGCTCCCGGTGGAGAAAATTTTCCATGAGGCATCCACGTTGCGCGCGCCTTGTTCGCGCAGGTGGTCGGCGGTAAGACGGGTTGCGTAAACTGGGCACCGGAGAGATCGCATGAGGACGGGGAGACCGCTGGTGTGGTCGCCGTGCTCGTGGGTCAGCAGGACGGCGTCAATTTCACCCGGCTCGATACTGGATTCTGCCAGACGAGTGAGGGTTTTACGGGCGCTCAAACCCGCGTCGAGAAGAATGGCCGTGCCACCCCCGCGCACGACGGCGGTGTTTCCATTGCTGCCGCTGCCCAAGACAATCAGTTCCACGATTGGCCGATTCTAACGATGCGCCGGCTCGGGGGCAAACCTGCCGTTTTTTCCTGATTCACGCGGCGGGGATCAGCGGGTAAATGTATGGACTGTGCAAGAATATCATCGTTTATTGAAGTTCGTGCTGGAGAACGGTGCCCCCCGCTCCGATCGCACCGGCACGGGGACAATCGGTGTTTTCGGTGCACAGGCGCGTTTTGACCTGCGGGAGACATTTCCGCTGGTCACAACGAAAAAAGTGCATTTGCGCTCGATCATCCATGAGTTGCTATGGTTCCTGCGCGGAGACTCAAACACACGCTATTTGCATGAGCATGGAGTGACGATTTGGGATGAGTGGGCGGATGCCAAGGGGGACTTGGGGCGTATTTACGGTGCGCAATGGCGCAGTTGGCGAGGTGCGGACGGAAGAACAGTGGACCAAATAGCTGAAGCTGTTCGTTTGATCCGCACCAGCCCGGACAGCAGGAGAATCATGGTTTCCGCCTGGAATCCCGGTGAGTTGCACCTGATGGCGCTGCCTCCCTGCCACGCCATGTTCCAGTTCCATGTCAGCGGTGGGGAGTTGAGCTGCCAGCTTTACCAGCGTAGCGCGGACCTGTTCCTCGGAGTGCCTTTCAATATTGCCTCCTACGCCTTGCTCACGCTGATGGTCGCGCAGGTCTGCGGGTTGAAGCCGGGCGTGTTCGTGCACACTTTCGGGGATTTGCATCTTTACTCCAACCACCTCGAACAGGCGCGCGAACAGCTGTCGCGGGAGCCGCGGCCGCTGCCGTGCATGAGGCTGAATCCTGCAAGACGGAGTTTGGAGGAGTTTGTTTATGAGGATTTCACCCTTGAGGGATACGATCCTCATCCGGCGATAAAAGCGTCGGTGGCTGTATGATTGCTGTTGCTGCCATGTCCTCTAACCGCGTCATTGGTGCGGATGGACGGATTCCCTGGCATCTTCCCGAGGACCTACGGTGGTTTAAAGAACTGACCACCGGCGGAACTTTGCTCATGGGGCGCGTCACCTTTGACTCGATCGGTCGGCCGTTACCCGGGAGGGAGACGATTGTCATGAGTCGTCAAGAGCACTTGCAAATTCCCGGTGTTCAAGTCGTCCGGGATTTAAGCGGTTTGGCAACGGCCCGGGTGCAAGGTGAGATTTTTGTCGTGGGAGGATCGGAAATTTACCGGTCCGCTTTGCCCTATTGCCGCGATTTGTATCTCACGGAGGTGCGGCGTGAAGTGGATGGCGATCGCAAGTTTCCGGTCTTTGAGGACTTGTTCCGATTCTCCGCCGTGCTGAGGGAGACGCCGGAGATGCGCATTGTGCACTACGTCAATGACGAGGTGCGTCCTTTGCCGCGCACACGGTTGGAGGCGCCGCCCTGATCAGTGATCAGCGGGTTGGGGCGGATTCGGGACGATAAGAGTCTTTGTACCATAGCACGCCGTGTCGGCGCACGTTGGAGAGGATCGCGCGCAAATCGCCGGCAGTTTGGCGATCGTTCAACAGCATGGGAAGAACGCCGGGGCCGGTGCGGGCGGCCGAAAGAATCTTGCGGGCATCAGCCGCGGCGGCCTCGAGATCTTTCGAGGCTTTGCCGATTTCCGTGAAGCCCGCGCTGCCGCTCTTGAGGTTGGCAATGGAGGCGCGGAGGTCCTCCAGTGATTGCTCGCTCAAGGCGGTGTCGTTGAGGCGGTCCAGCGCGGTGTTGATGGTGTTGACCGCTTTACGGATGTCGGCAAGCATTTCGCTGCTTTCACGGGTCAGGTCCTCGATGCCCGTCTCTCGTTGGCCTTGAACAATGGAACCGGGTTCCAACTTTTTTTCCAAGTCGACGTCCGGATCGACAAGCACGTCGACAAAACGGTTACCCAGCAGCCCGGAGCTGCCGATAATGAAGCGGGATTCGGCTGGCAGGGCGACGTTGTCTTGAATTTTCAACTCCACAGCGACGCCCTGCATGGCTGGAAGCACGCGGGGTTGTTTCGACACGTAGCCGATGCGGGCTCCGCCGAGGAGGACGTCGGCTCCTGCGAGCAATCCGCTGGCGTTGGGGAAGTCCACTTGCAGGTCGTAAAATTTCTGCAGGCCCTGACCGAGGCGCCCGAAGTAGACGACGGTGGTCGCCACGACGGCAAGGCCGAGGAGCACAAATAAGCCGACTTTGGTTTCAATGCGTGAATCGCGGTTGTACATGGTTCAAGGTTCTTCGTGTGAGCGCCCCTCAACAAAATCACGGATAACCGGATCCGTCGAGGTGCGCAATTGATCGCAGGTGCCGTAAAAGTAGCAACGCCCTTCGTGCAAGAGCGCCACATGGTCTGCAATGGTGAAGGTGCTTTTCATGTCGTGGGTGACAACGATGGAGGTGACGCCGAGCTTGCGCTGCAGGCGACGGATGAGGAGGTCGATGCTGTCGGCCACGATCGGGTCGAGACCGGCGGTGGGCTCATCGTAGAGCATGCAGCGAGGTTGGTTGATGAGCGCGCGGGCGAGGGCGACCCGTTTGCGCATGCCACCGCTGAGGTTGACGGGCATTTTTGATTGCTGGCCGTGGAGATCAACCATTTGCAAAGCGGTTTTGACTTTTTCCGCAATAAGAGTCTCGTCGGTTTCCCCGCGCTCCCGGAGTGGAAAAGCCACGTTGTCAGCAACAGTCATCGAGTCGAAGAGTGCGCCGTTTTGGAAAAGTATGCCCATGCACCGCCGCACAGGTGTGAGCTCTCTTTCCTTGAGTTGGGCGACATTGTGGCCATCAACAATAATCGAGCCGCTGACGGGCTGAATGAGGCCGATCAAGTGCCGGAGAAACACGCTTTTGCCCCCGCCGCTCCGGCCGAGAAGAACAAGGGTTTCCCCCTCATAAACCTTGAGGCTAAATCCGCGCAGGATTTCTTGTCCCCCGAGTGTTTGAACCAGGTTCTCGACCGAGATGGCAACGCGTGGTTGGTTATGCTGGCTCATTTGCCTGCGGGAAAGAAAATGTTGAGCGTCATCGTCAGGAAAAAGTTCACGATGAGAATGAAAAGAGAGCCGATGACAACGGCTTCGGTTGTCGCGCGACCGACACCCACAGCTCCTTCCTTGGCGTTGAGCCCCTGATGGCAGCTGATGAACACGATCACGACACCGAAAACCATTCCTTTGATCAAGCCCATCGCCACATCCCTTCCGCCGGTGAAGTGGAGCATATTATGGAGGTAGTAAACCTCGGAAACGCCCAGAATCTGGGTGGTTACGACATATGCGGCCACGATGCCGATCGCGATGCACTCGGCAACTAGCAGCGGCATCGAAACAAGCATGGCGAGGAATCGCGGCACGACGAGGTAGTCAACTGGATGGACGGCGAGGGCGCGCAGGGCATCAAGTTGTTCGGTCACTTTCATGGTGCCCAACTCTGCCGACATGGCGGCACCGACACGGCCGGCAACCATCAGTCCGCAGAGCACTGGACCTAGCTCGCGAAACATCGAGACACTGACGACGGGGCCCACGGCGGTATCCATTTGCAGGCGGTGAAATTGGAAAAAGGTCTGGGTGGCGAACACGGCGCCGGTGAATGCTCCCGTAATAAGCACAACCAACTGAGAGCGGTAGCCGATCTCGTAGATTTGATGAATAACGAGGCGGTAACGCACCTGACCATGCGCAATGCCGCGAATAGTTTCTGAGGCCAGTAAAAAAAGCTCACCCAAGTAGCGGGCGAACGAGAAGACAATGCTCCCGGTATATCGAGCCAGCGTCATGGTTCCCGGTGCTAAGGCCTGATCAGACGTGTTGCCGTGGTGGAACGGGCGGCGCTGTGCGTCTGGCCAACAAAACGGGCCTGCAGACCCAGCTTGCTGAAAATGCAGCGAATCTCTTCGAGCGAAGGGAGCATCTCATCCGACTCGAGGAACATGATGTCGTGCAGCGCGTCAACCTTGTAACGGAGGCCGGAAATGGCACCCAGCTCCAGATCCAACCCCATGAGTTTATCCGGACTGCGCAGACCGGCTGCGTAGACTTCAATTTCAATCATTACCGGCGATTTTCTGCCCGCTTTATTGTTCCGGCAAGGCTCAATTGATCGGTCTTAATCCGTGGATTGCACAAAGTCGTCACGGCAGATAAACAAAGCGGTCAATCTCGCCATGCCCAAAGACACATCGCTGCACAAAATTCTTATCATCGGATCGGGGCCCATCGTAATCGGCCAAGGCTGCGAGTTCGACTATTCGGGCGTTCAGGCTTGCAAGGCGCTCCGAGAGGAGGGCTACGAGGTAGTTCTCGTCAACTCCAACCCGGCCACGATCATGACGGACCCTGAATTTGCTGATCGGACATACATTGAACCGATCACAGCCGAGGTCATCGAAAAAATTATCGCCCGGGAAAAACCCGACGCGGTTCTGCCGACGCTCGGCGGTCAGACGGCACTCAATGCAGCCATGGAGTTGCACCGCAGCGGAGTCCTTGAGAGGTTGGGAACCAAGTTGATCGGAGCCAAAGCCGACGCGATCGAGCGAGGCGAGGACCGCTTGATTTTCAAGCAGACGATGCTCGATATAGGATTGGACGTTGCGCAGTCCGGCGTGGCTCATAATCTTGAAGAGGCTCGGGCCGTGGGGGCCCAAATCGGGAGCTATCCCTTGATTATTCGTCCGGCCTACACGCTTGGGGGGAGCGGGGGCGGTATTGCCTACAATCGCGAGGAGTTCGAGGAAATCGTGGCCCGAGGCCTGGACCTTTCGCCGGTCAAAGAAGTTCTCATTGAAGAGTCGCTACTGGGCTGGAAGGAGTTCGAGATCGAAGTCATGCGCGACCGCGCCGACAACTGCGTTGTTATCTGCTCCATTGAAAACTTCGATCCGATGGGTGTTCACACCGGGGACTCCATCACGGTTGCTCCCATTCAGACTTTGACCGACAAAGAATACCAGGCCATGCGCGATGCTTCTTTCGCCGTCATTCGCGCCATCGGGGTTGAAACGGGTGGGTCCAACATCCAATTTGCCGTTTGCCCCAAGACCGGGCGCATGGTGGTGATCGAGATGAATCCCCGCGTGTCTCGTTCTTCGGCACTCGCTTCGAAAGCAACCGGATTCCCCATCGCCAAAATTGCCGCGAAATTGGCCGTCGGCTACACCTTGGACGAGCTTCGCAACGACATTACCAGGGAAACCCCGGCATGTTTCGAGCCCACGATCGATTACTGTGTGGTGAAAATTCCGCGTTTCACCTTCGAAAAGTTCCCGCAAGCCGACCCGGTGCTGACCACGCAGATGAAAAGCGTCGGTGAGGCCATGGCCATCGGTCGCACTTTCAAAGAGGCTATGCAGAAAGCGCTCCGCTCGCTTGAAACCGGCCGGGCCGGATTCGGGGCAGACGGCAAGGATGCTGCACCGCTCAGGGATGATGGCTCTTTGGACGAGCAAGCCCTCGAGCAGAAAATTCGCATCCCAACAGCGGAACGTATTTTCAGTCTCCGCCACGCTTTGCTGGCTGGTTGGAGTGTGGCGAAAATCCATCAAACCACCGGTATTGATCCGTGGTTTTTACATGGGTTGGCGGCGATCGTGACCGAGGAGAATGCGTGTCCTAAAGATTTGTCGAAGGTTTCATGGAGACGGATCAAGCGACATGGTTTCTCCGATCGTCAAATCGCTCACCTGACAGGAACATCGGAGGCGCAGGTGAGAAGGGAACGCCAAGCCGCCAGGGTCGAGCCCACATATCGCCTTGTGGATACTTGCGCGGCAGAGTTTGAGGCCTACACGCCTTATTACTACTCTACCTACGGGGATGAGGACGAAACCCG
>JBILDG010000047.1:0-9531 GCA_044352715.1 Chthoniobacterales bacterium
ACATGGCGTGGGGCAGGCCAGGTTAGCGTGATGGGATCGCCCGGGCGGCCTTCCCAGTGTTGGGTTGATTTATCGGTTTCGCGCTCGTATCCGGAGAGCAACACAGCCAGGTCGCCTTCGCCGGAAATCGTTGCTTCCAGGGTGAGGGGATCCATCGGGCGGGCGATCCCCGGAAGCCAGCAATCGTCATCTTGCAGCCGTTCCTGCAGGGTTCGGAGGTGGTTCCCCTGGATCTCCCGGGGCAGGAGCGACCGCTCGCAGCAAAGCGCGGCGGCAGTGCCAACGGCTTGACCGAGCAGGGCGCAGGTGGCCATGACGCGTGTCGAGGACAGCGCGCAGTGGGTCGCGGAGATGTTGCGCCCGGCAAAAAGCAGGTTGGGCACATTCCGGGAATACAGGCTGCGGAAGGGGATGCCGTAGGGCGACGGGGCCTTGTGGAAAATCGTCGGAGCACCGGGATAATGAAGCCCGGCGGGATGGTGGTCGTCCATGCTCCACCCACCGTAAGCGACGACATCGTCGAACCGGCCTTCGGCTTCCAAATCGTTTTGCGTGAGGATGTGGTCTCCGAGGTAACGGCGGTTTTCCCGCTTGCCGGGGAGCGCCCCGAGCCAGTGCAGACGCCAGTTGCGGAGAAGTTCGGCCTGCGGCCCGTGGTTTTTCATGTAGTCCCAGACGCCCCAGGCTGTCTTGACCAGTTCATCACGGATGGCTTCCGCATCGGAAATCGTATTTTGGAGCCCGCCCAGCTCGAGCCACCAGAAATTGTGCCCGAAGCCGTTGCTCACGCGGGAGGGCAGCGGGGATCTCTCGTCGAAGCGATACGCCCACCGGGGTGGACGGAAATTCTGCGGGCGGTTGGTTTCCTCCAGTTGCAGTAGGATCGTGTTGCCCATCGTCTTGAGGTCCCCGCGCTTCGGCGCAATGCTTTCGCCGAATTCCTCGCGGCTCTCGCGACCCGTGCGCGTGTCTGCCCCGGAAAGCGGCGCGAGAATCGAATCGCCCGAACAGTCGATAAACAACCCTGCCTCGACCCGGTGCCAGGTTTGCGTGGTCAACTGCCACGCATCAACCGCCGCGAGGTGGCTGTCCCGCATCGCGGCGTTGTTGACCGAGCAGTTGAGCAGCGTGGTCAGCCCGGGCGTCATCGTGGCGAATTCAAAGAGCACGGAATCCCAGACGGAATACAGACCTTCGGGGTTGCGGGCGAGGTTCGCCAACTGGATTTCCTCCAAAATCCCCGTTTCCTTGCGGTGGTGGCCATGCGCTCCGCAGATCCACATGCGGACCTCCGAGGACGCGTTGCCACCGAGCACCGGGCGGTCGTGGATGAGGACAACTTTTGCGCCCCGCCGCGCTGCCGCCACGGCGGCGATCAGCCCGGCCATTCCGCCTCCGACAACGCAGAGATCGGCTTGGTGGGTGTTAAGGGTCAGGTTGGGATGCATGGGATTTGATCAAAAACCAGTATTTTCTCCTCCGAAGCTTGCCTGGTGTTTGTTCACGACAGACGGGGGCTGTTTCGAGGCGTAAACTCAGTTGGGCGGGATTCGATCGCTTCTGTTGCGACCCTCGCTTCACGCTCCGCTGGTGCCATCAACTGAAGGGCGAAAATGATCAATTGCATATCTCGCAGGGGACTTCAAAAAATGTGCCACGTAAAGAAAAAATCTTGTTGACAGGAATATTTGAGCCCGGTAAATTGCAAAGTAGTTCCCCAAAAAATCCACTCACAACAAAAAATCCAAAAGAATGAAAAAGCCCCTCCTCACTGCATTGATTCTGGTGCTTGCCTCTGCGGCTCCGCTCTCAGCGACGGTCATCTACAGCCAAGACTTCACCGGCCTGTCATCCCTTCCCGCCGGTTACGCTGTGACCGCACCCACTAACACCAGTGCCGGTGTCTCAGCGTCGGTCGGCAACCCGGCTGCGAGTATGATCCTCTCGGATGGGAGTAGCTCCGGCACGGTGAACGTGGGGATTGCGGGAGCTAGTAACGGCTGGAGTACCTTCACCACGTCAAACGCCACGACGCGTATATTCAAAGTGGATTTTGACTGGTATATTAAGTCTTCGCTTTCATCGGGAGCGGCCAATTTCCGCTTTAGTGCAAACTTGGGTGGCTCCAGCGCGACCACAGCGACGATTGGATTTGGGCGTGCGTTGGTGAACGCAACCAATATGAACTTTTTCTACGCTGGTGCAGGTAACGCACCCACTCCATCATTAACCAACGCGATCGGGTGGAATGGGTCGTCTTGGGAGAGCGGGTTTAATTTCGGAACATACGACGGAACAAATGCCGCGAACAACACCTCAGGAGGATTCTATAATTTCTCCTTGAGCTATGTGGATCAGGCGACCACGGCCCAACTGATGGTGACAAGTATAAGCAATCCTTGGGAGACGGCCAATTTCACGATCACCGGACTCGGGGCAGCTACCGTGACGCAGGGAAGGAGAATCGATTTCCTTTCTGGAACCACCCAAGTCGGTGCCGAGGGGTATATCGACAACATTGTGGTGTCGGCTGTGCCCGAGCCTTCCGCCGCGCTTTTGGTCGCCTTGGGGTTGGGCGTCGTTCTTGCCCTGAGATCCCGGAGGAATTCTCACCGAAAAGCGCATTGATGGATTCAACCTCTGGCTTCTCACCGCATCCCATGGTGTTTTTGTCGCTCTGGGTGGGATGATCCGCAAAAAATCCCGGAGCCGTCATGAATAGCCCATCCCCATCGGAGTGGGGACTCGGTTGCGCCCATCAGGATTCCGCCGAATCCGCTCTGAGCGATTCGCAGCCACACATCGGGCATGTTCTTCGCCCCGGTGAAATAAGGTGGGTGGCGAATACGGCGCTTCTTTAGTTCGGAGTATGAAATGAGGAGTTATCTTTACAAAGGCGATGAGGAGTTTGTCTTGGAACGGCGGTCCGAGATTTACCGGCACCCGGTTTTATCTGATGGCAAGTTTGTGCTTTCGGGCGAGGCTGGTGCCAAGGTGAGGATTCCGGAGCCGGGGCATTATTGGATCCGCGAGGTGGAGTGTTCGGGAAAGGTTCGCGAGCGGTATCTGGCGGTGGCAGGAGAGAATTCCACGGTGGTTCAGATCACGATCGGGGCGTTCACCTCGGATCTTTTTGACCTGCCGATCCATGGAGCGAAAATTCCGGCCAACTACTACGTGACTTTGCAGCAGGTGGCCAAAGACACCACATTCCGGGGATTCGAGCAGGACTACGGTGACATGATCCTGCCGCATGTGATGGCGAACTCGCTCTCGATCATCGACCCGACCCTTGCACTCGAAGACCCGAACTGGGATGCCCTCGCGGTGCCGGAGATTTGTCGCCGGCTCCGTCTGCTGGACCGGTGGTGGTGCGAGCGGGGATTTGCCCCGCTGCAAGGATTCGCTAGCTACACACCATCCAACTCTCTGATCGAAGCCATGAAGGAGCTTCGATGGGGAATTCTTCACTCAATCGTCCCCGAGCAGAATTGGTCCGACGGGCGCTGGGCGATCAACCACTGGGGCATGGTGAACCAGCCTTTTTACGTCAGCAAAGAGGATTTCCGCAAGCCGGCTCCGCGCGACCCGGGCGGGCGGAATGTGCTTGCCATGAGCATGAATTCCTACCACCTCCTGCTCCCCCATCTTGTCGGCTTCGGTGACTTTGTCCTCTCCCCGTCGCATTTCCTGCGCTGGCATCGGTCGGTTGAGACCGGGGAGGAACCCTGCCGGTTCACCAACTTTTTGCTCGATATGCTAAGAGCCGGACAGACCGCCCCGGGTCCATTTTTCCTGACGGCCGGATTCGAGTTCGGGCGCACTTTCGGCACCCGCTCCATGACGTCGCACAACCGCAAAGGGATCGAAGAGCTGATCTCCGCCGCGCGGGAATACCCGCTCGTCTTCGCGACGGCCCGGGATGTGGCCGACTACTACACCCGACATTGCGAGAGTTTCCCCGAAACGGTTTTTGTCCAGCGCGACTACCAGGCGGGATCCCGGATGATGGACAAGCCCGCGAATGCCGGCCCTTCCCTCGCGATGGAGATGCACGACTTCAAAGCCGTCTTCGCCCATGCCATGCCCTTGCCTGCCTACCACTACGACTATCTTGAGCCTTGGGAATACCGGTTTGATGACACCAATATTCCACGAGAGTACGCCGACTGTGATCGCGAGGCCGTGAAGGTGAAACGTGGGCCGGATTTCCTGACGGTCTCTGTTTCGCAGGCTCTTGAGCGGGCCGTTCCGGTGGCGGTTTGGGACGGGTGGGTGGAAACACCGGAGCCAAACGGCGAAATCCGGTGCTGGCACCCGGCGGCACTGGATGATGGACGGATCCACAGCATCCTTGTGCTGCCGCAGGGGTGGCAGGGTGAGAGAACTTTCCCTGTGGCGGCTGTCGGACAGGGAGAGTCGGCCGCCGAGTTTACAGGTTTACGCCACCGTCTTTGGCGGGTGCAGGAGATCGGTGAAGGTGCCCGTCGCCACTCCTATCTGTATCTTGAAGAGCTCATGCGCCAGTCGCTGGATATTGACATGGAGGTTCCGGCTGATTGCACTATCGAAAGCCTGCGGGACGGCCAGAGAAACTTTCGCAAAGGAGAAATCGCCCGTTTGCATTTCGAGGGCCGCAACCCGTGGTTTCGTTTTTACGGCCTCTCTCCGGAGCAGATTCAGCCGGATGCCAAGTCTGTTGCGATGCTCGAGGTTTGGGATAAAGCATCCCGAGCGCTCGTTGCAGAGGAATCCGCAGATCTTTCACTTGAGCAAAGCAAACTGGATGAGCTGCTCGATTCGTTGATCCCTTCAGGCGAAGAAATGGTCATTCATATCGACTGCTTCGGCCAGGCCATCCACGCCGAAAAAAGCCGCGCCCATCCCTTTGATCGCGAGGTTTACCGCATGAGTCCGGACATCCGTGCCCGCGAACTGGCCGATGGCGGGGTTGCTTTGGAGCCAGGGCGCTCATACTGGATCCATCCGCGTGGCCTGCATTTTGAAATCAGCGGTATGGCGAGGCATCTTGAAAATGCGCAGGCTTTGGTCGTCTATCTTTTCACGCGTTCTCCCGAAGAGGAGCAGTGGAGCTTGGTTCCCGGCTTCAAGTCCGGCGGCCAATCAGTCCATGCGCCCGAAGATCCCTGGCATTGCGCGACAACCGCCGGTCCGGACAGCCTCTTCCGAGTCGTTCTCCCGGCAGATGAGATTGTCAATGGCACGTTGGAGTGCCGGCTCACCGTCAATCAACGGGGAGTCCTTGACGATTGGTTCCGCGATCGCGGCCACCCGGCCGCTCTGGAAAGGCTCATGGTGACTGTTATTCAAAAATGAGCAGCCCGAGGCCGCTTTGGAAGAACCCACGCTGCCCACCACGAGCCATGAAATCCCTCCAGCACGATAAGTTCACCATCGGCACGCTGTCCTATGACAAAAGGGCGCTCTTCGTGCTCTTTTTCTGGCTGATGTGGAATGACTTCTCCTTCATGCTGGGGGAGCAGTTGAACAGTCTTACCCGCGTCCTCATGCGGGATCGCGGGGCGTCCTATACGCTGATAACGGCCTTCGCGACGATTGGGGGACTTATGGGGATGTGGATCAATCCGGTCTTCAGCACGTGGTCGGATCGCTTCCGCTCCCCCTTCGGGAGGCGGCGACCCTTTCTGATTGCGGTTGCGCCCATTGCTGCGATCACAATCATTAGCATCCCATTCGCGCCGGATTTTTATCACTTCCTCATGCGATTCGAGGGAATGGCAGCTATACTGAACCGCATCCCCATCAATGGCGAGGTTCTGTTTATCGGGATCGCCAGCATCATCGACGGGCTTTTTAACGCCGTGTTGCTGGCGATCTTCAGCTATTTTTACTGGGATGTTGTTCCGCAAAGTGTGCTGGGTCGGTTTAACTCAATTGCAAGAATCGTCACGGTTGCGGCCGGCATGGTGTGGAGCTTCTTCATTGTTGGCTACGCCGAGCACCATCCCAAGGAAGTCTATATTGCGGTTTCATTGGTCTGCACAACGATCTATGTGGTGTCGTTAATCATGGTGAAAGAGGGCGAGTATCCACCACCCGAGCCTCGGAAATCAAAGAGTGTCTTCGAGCCCATTCGGGAATATGTGAAGGATTGCTACAGCAAGCCCTACTACCTTTGGATCTTTGTTGGCACTCTCTGCTACCAGCTCGGCGGGGCTGGAAATAATTTTATATTCTTCTACCTTCGCGAGGACCTCGGCATGGATCTGGGCACGACCGGATGGATTCAGGGGATTGGATCAACGGTGGTGACAGCCTTCGGAGTCCTATTGGGTTACTCGGCCGGATCATTGATTGACCGGGTCAAGCCAATCCGGGTGATCCCTGCCACATTTTTTGTCTGGTCCCTGCTAATGTTGATTTCATTCTTTGTCATCCGAGATAAGATCTCTGCGGCGGTGATGGCCTCCCTGATCGGGATCAACGGCTTTGTTTTTGGAGTGGCGTTGGGGGCCGTGACCGTGCAGCTCTTTCCGCGAGAAAAACTGGGGCAGTTTTGCTCCGCTCAGGCGTTCTTCTACCAGACCATCATCATGGTCCTGAGCCCGCTCCTTATCGCCCCGTTTTTCGACTGGTTGAAGTTCAACCGCGGCGCCTACCTCTGGTCGGCCTTTTTCTATTTCGTGGCAGCGCTGATCACCGTGAAAGTCTATTTCAACTGGAAAAAAAAGCAGGAATGCGGAAGTAATCTTTAGCCGAAAAAACACTCGACCTGCTCGGGAGGTGATCCAGTAAACAGCAGAGCAAGCTTCCAATCCAAGCACACCATGACGCATCACGCACTTCGTTACCGACAGGTTCATCTCGATTTTCATACCTCGCCAGATGTTCTATGCATCGGAAATAAATTTGACGCGACAGTATGGAAGGAAACGTTACGGGCGGCTGCGGTCGATTCGATCACGCTGTTTTCGAAGTGCCATCACGGATGGAGCTATCACCCAACCGCTGTCGGAAAAATCCACCCGCAGCTCGGATTCGACCTGCTGCGTGCCCAATACAAAGCGACCAAGGAGGCCGGGATTAACGCACCAATTTATCTCTCGGCAGGCGTGGACAATCTTGCCTCTTACGAGCATCCGGAATGGCGGGAGGTCAACAAGGACGGCACCTACACCGGCTGGGCGCAGAGCCCGCTCCAGCCAGGGTTCCACATGATGGATTTTCACAGTCCGTATTTGGATTATCTCTGCGAGCAGATCCGCGAGGCGGTGCGGCTGTTCCCGGACTGCGATGGGATCTTCCTCGACATCATCAGCCAGAACCAATCCTGCAGTCGCTGGAGCTTGGACTTCATGAAAGCCAACGGCCTAGACCCCGCGAAAGAGGAGGACCGCAAGGAGTCGTCGCGCCTGGCGTTGGAAAAATACTACCAGCGCACCACCGAGGCGGCGAAGTCGCTGTGCTCCGACATGCCCATTATCCATAATGCCGGCCACATCCGGCGCGGACGGCACGATATTTTCCCGTATTTCAGCCACCTCGAACTTGAATCGCTGCCGACCGGTGGCTGGGGCTACGACCACTTCCCGATGTCGGCCAAGTATGCCTGCAACCTGCCGCTGGACTTCCTCGGCATGACCGGCAAGTTCCACACGACGTGGGGCGAGTTCGGCGGCTACAAACACCCGAACGCCCTGCGCTACGAGTGCGCGGCGATGCTGGCCTTCGGCGCGAAATGCAGCGTCGGCGACCAGCTTCACCCGAACGGATCGCTCGACTCGTCCACTTACGAAATAATCGGCGAGGCCTACCGCGAGGTGGAGAGCAAGGAGCCTTGGTGCGTCGGCGCGGAGCAGGTGTTCGATCTCGGGGTCCTTTCCAGCGAAGCGGAGAACCGCACCCATCGCGACGCGCCCTCAGACGAGGGGGCGTGCCGCGTCCTGCTGGAGAGCCACTTTCTCTTCGGGCTTATCGACCGCACCATGGACTTCGCGCGCTACAAGGCGCTTGTCCTGCCCGACGACATCCGCATCGACGCGGACCTTAAGGCCAAGCTCGACGCTTACCTAGGGCAAGGCGGAAAGCTCATCCTCTCCGGCGAAAGCGGTCTGTGGAAGGACCGGCCGGAATTTGCCTTCGAGCTTGGAGTCGATTACGAAAGACCCAGCCCGTTCTGTCCCGACTACATGCTGCCCGTGCCGGACCTGCGCGCCCCTTTCGTCGCCATGCCGGAAGTCATGTATGAACGGTCGCACCGCATCCGTGTGACAAGCGGCGAATCTCTCGGGCAGATCTTCGACCCGTATTTCAACCGCACGTGGGAGCATTTCTGCAGCCACCAGCACACGCCGAATCACGAGGAACCGTCCGGATTCGACTGCGGGGTGCGCCATGGGAACATCCTCTATTTCGCCCACCCGGTCTTCCGGCATTACCGCGCCTACGGCGCGGTGGCTTACCGCGAGTTCGTCGTGCGCGCGATCCGGATGTTTATGGGCGACGCGCTGAGGGTGAGCACGAACCTGCCTTCCACCGCGCGTATCGCCCTCACCGCCCAAGCGATGGAAAATCGCCACATCCTCCACCTGCTCTACGCGCCTACCGTAAGCCGGGGTGGCGTGATCCAGCTCTCAGGGGGTAACACCTCCGGCGGGCGCAGCGTCGAGGTCATCGAGGACCTGCCGCTGCTCCACGACATCGAGATCACGTTGGCGATGAAAGTCAAATCAGCCCGCCTCGTGCCGGAGGGAAGAGAAATTCCGCTGCTGGAAGCATGCGGAAAAACCGTCCTTTGCATCGACAGGTTCGCCTGCCATCAGATCGTCGAAATGCATTAGAATGAAGACCATGAAACGCGATGGAACCGTCACCGGGCTCCGCCCGGAGAAGCTCGCGGGATATAAACGACTGCATACGGCTGTCTCGGCGGAGATCGACGAGGTTTTTCACTGCGATTGAATGGCATGAGCGAAACGCGCAGGAATCCATCAACAGGTATTGCTGAGCCTCTCTTTGCTGTTATTCCGAGCCCGCATTGTGTCATTAGGGCTGTGGCGCCTTGATTTCTGGAGCCAGCTGATCTCATGGTGTGAGATTAGATCCACCGAATTAAATGAAGGTTGCGAATTATCGGACAAGAAAATCGTTCTGGCTGGCTTTTTGGCTGGCTCTGCTTTTCGGGCCGCTTGGCTTGATCGATGTGTCTTGGCCACGATGTACGGCTGTGCTGCTTCTTTTCTAGGCTCCGTTCTTCTTTGTCCCAAGCGACCTCGGTATTCCTATAACCCTGTGCCTGTAACTTGTTGCGCCAGCGGCGACTGTCATTGCACTTGGATCGAGGCCTACGTGGCTGCCTTTTAAAACCGGTGGTAGAAGTGGGGCGAAAAAGTAAGCAATCTTTTATGGCGACCGATGGCGTCCAAGGGTAGGTAGTCCCCCAGTTAAATCCCATGAGAAAACGTTTTTCAGCTTTACACTTTTTTCGGGGGCATCCCTCCCATACCCGAAAGTAGCAAAACGCTGATAACGAGGCTCCTACGCGCAAAC
>JBILDG010000048.1:0-9529 GCA_044352715.1 Chthoniobacterales bacterium
CTCTCCTCGCCACCGGCATCGCCGCCACCGGCGACCAGCCCGTCAAGGAGCCGGCACCTCTCACCTCGTGGCACGACACCGCAGCCAAAAAGGCCATCGTCGACTTCGTTGCCAAAGTCACCGACGGGGACTCCTCCGACTTCGTCCCGCCCGCCGAGCGCATCGCCGTCTTCGACAACGACGGAACGCTTTGGCCGGAAAATCCAATGCCCTTCCAACTGGCATTCGCAATCGACGAAATCAAACGCCGCCTGCCTGGAGAACCCGAGTGGAAAGAGGATCCCTCCGTTCAAGCTGCATTGGCCGGTGACCTCCATGCACTGCTCGCCGACCACTACAAAGGTCTCTTCCGCATCATCGAACTCACCGGTTCAGGCATGACCACCGTCGAATTCGCCGACCGCGTGCGCGCGTGGCTGGCCACCGCCAAGCACCCGCGCTTCGACCGCCCCTACGACCAGCTGGGCTACCAACCCATGCTCGAGCTGCTCGACTACCTCCGCGCCAACGGCTTCAAAACCTTCCTCGTCTCCGGCGGCGGTGCCGATTTCATGCGCGTCTTCAGCGAACGCGTCTACGGTGTCCCGCCCGAGCAAGTCGTCGGATCCAACACCCGCGTCGTCTACGAACTGTGCGAAAGCGGACCCGTCCTCGTCAAAACCATGAACGATCTGTTCATCGACGACAAATCGGCCAAGCCCGCCGGCATCCACCAATTCATCGGCCGCCGCCCCATCGCCTGCGTCGGCAACAGCGATGGTGACAAAGCCATGCTCGAATACACCACGATCGATAATCCACGTCTGTCTATGGGGATGATCATTCACCACACCGATGCCGAGCGCGAATACGCCTACGATGCAAAACCGAAAAGCAGCGGACAACTCATTGAGGCTCTGGCCGATGCCCCGGCCCGCGGATGGGTTGTCGTGGACATGGCCAGAGATTGGCGCGATGTTTTTGCTCCGTGAGAAAAAAACTCCTCTTGCCACTTCTCGCCTTGTCCGGAGGCTGCCAACCGGAACCTCCACCGGCCGACATGGTTCGAATCCCCGGCGGAGACTTCAATATGGGTTCGAATACCTCCTACTCGTTCCCCAACGAACGCCCCGTGCATCGGGTGACTGTCGCTCCGTTCTATCTAGACCCGCGCCCGGTCACGAATGCCGAGTTTGCCGAATTTATCGAGGCCACGGGCTATGTGACCGTGGCAGAGAGACCGATCGACTGGGAGGAAATGAAAAAGCAAGTGCCGCCCGGCACACCCAAGCCGCCTGACGAAACCCTGCAACCCGGCTCCCTCGTCTTCCGCCAAACAGCCGGCCCTGTCGACCTGCGCAACATGGGGGCATGGTGGTTTTGGACAAATGGTGCCTCATGGCGTCAGCCCGAAGGCCCGGAAAGCTCCATCGAGGGACGCGAAAATCATCCCGTCGTCCATATCGCTTGGGAAGATGCCAACGCCTATGCAAGGTGGGCCGGCAAACGTCTCCCCACCGAGGCCGAATGGGAATTTGCCGCCCGCGGCGGACTGGAAAACCAACGCTATGCCTGGGGTGATGAGGAAAACCCGGAGGGCCGGTTCATGGCCAACAGATGGACTGGGAAATTTCCGTATTTCAACGATGCAACCGATGGTTTTGCGGGAACTTCGCCGGTAGGATCCTTTCCACCCAACGGCTACGGCCTCTACGACATGGGGGGGAATGTCTGGAACTGGTGCAGCGACATCTACCGGGCGGATACCTTTCTTCAACGGGCCCAAGAACCGCAGGCCTGTTGCGACCCGCAAGGCCCGGAAAGCCCCCTTGGGGAGCAACGTATCCCCGGCGACCCTTCACCTCCCATGGTACCAGGCGAGGAGCGCAGGGTCATCAAAGGCGGTTCCTTCCTTTGTCACCCGGACTACTGCGAAAGCTATCGTCCCGCCGCCCGCCGCGGCTCTGAGCCCAAATCCTCGACCAGCCACATCGGCTTCCGTTGCGCCAAAGATGCGCCTTAAGGCCTCGCCCTTGCCGAGGAGCTCATCTTAAAAAACACCGGCAAAATCGGCTTGCTTTCTCCAAGCACGCCATTCAGTTTCCGCGTCGTTCTCGCATGCGCCTGATTACAACAGCTTTTTTTGCATTTATGCTATCGGCAGGTCCGCTGGGACTGCTGCAAGTGGTTGCATGGACTGGCATGGTTGTTGATTACAGCTCCCGTTACGGGCTGACCGAAGGCATCAGCCGGACATTTGACGGTAAACACCCGTGCTCGATGTGCGAAACCATCACGCAAACGCGCAAGGACGATACCTCCTCAAAATCGACCACCTCCCTGCAGGCCAACAAAATTACTTATCTGTTAGCTGTAGTTATTTCAGTGCCAAGACAAGACGCCTCCCAAGCTCCGCAGGTTTATTTTGCTTCCCAAAGCTACTTCGACGGACACATCACCCAACCCGCCCTTCCACCGCCGCGAATTCTCGCGGCTTGAGCTAATAATTGCTCCCACCCGGGCCATCGCCACGGGTGCCATCTAACGTTTCAGGCAGACCGTGTGGTCATGCCTGCCTTTTCCATCACACCGGGCGCCTTACCTGCAGCAGATCACCATGAAAGCAAAAAAACATTTCAGCGCATTCAGTCTTGTCGAACTTCTTGTTTCGTTGGCCATCGTCGTCCTCCTTGGCGCCATCGCCACCGCAGCGGGAGTTAGGGTCATTGAATCATCTCAATCAGCCAAGTGTCTGAGCAATCTTCGCACCCTTGGCCTCGCCGCGATGAGCTACGCATCGGACAACCGTATGAAACTGCCCATGACGTCCCATAGCGGGGCTACGGCCCAGTGGAAGGAAACCCTCAAGCCTTACACCTCTGGCGATGTGGAATTCCGATGCCCGGCAGACAAAGCACGACCAGCCTACGGGCAATCGTCACCGCGAGCTTCGAGCTACGCGGTCAACGACTTGCTCACCCCGCACCCGTGCCAAGCGCCGCATTTGGATTATTCCTATTTGAGCAAAATCTCTACACCCTCGAAAACCATCTATTTTGCCGAGTTGTCGGACCTCAATTACTCCGACCATCTGCACTTTTCGATGTTCTGGGGCGACGAGATACCTCCCGAGGAATTTGCCCAGATGGTAGCCGTCGAACGCCATGGTGATCGTTCCAATTATCTCTTTGCGGATGGTCACGCCGAAAGTCTCGCGTGGACCGAAGTCCAGCAGCATCTGCTGGCACCAAACAGCCGCTTGATCAATCCAACCCAATAAACACACCTCTCCTATCCAATGAAAAAAAAATTCATCTTGGCGGCCTGTGCCGCCCTTTTACTCAACACCCATGCTCTGGCCCATATCGGCTACACCGGCCGCAATTTCGGAACATGGTCATACGACAATGGCTCATGGTCCTCCGCTGACGTATCAACAAACTCGAATGTCCTCACCAATCACAATTCCGTCACCATTTCGGCAGCCAATCTTTCGGGGCGCCACGGCTGGGCCGATGCGGCGGACGCCGACTTCGGGGACAGTCACGTTGGACGCTTTTTCCGCTTCACGCTCAACGACGCGGCCACCATCAATTTTGCCGTGACGGGCGGAGGCCTGAGCAGCACCAACTATGTCTCCGGCGTCCGCCTGCTACCCGGATTCTCCATTTACCAAGGGCTGGCGCACCTGTCACCCCACCAGGCATCGCATGACAGCGCGGTAAAAACCCTGGAGTATCTCAATGCCACTTATCCCGATGGCAGCGGAGGCACCACCAAGGAGGGAGCGCTCAACGCGGTCGGTGATTGGGCGATCGGCAATGATGAGGGTTCGACTTCAGCCAGCCTTCGTTATTTCACATTCATGGGCTATGCGGTTGATGGAACCAGCAGCAACTTCGGTCTCACCCCGGGGATTATTGGTGACGGGAATGCCGACGGCTTCGTCAGCAAGTCCTTTAACCTCAATCCGGGCGATTACACCATTTATATCGGCGGCGCAGAATATACCGAAACGGGTACGGGAAATTATGGTTACACCGCAACATTCACCGTAGTGCCCGAACCATCCACTCTGCTCCTGAGCGCGCTGGGCTTGACTGCGGTTGTTTTGTGGCAACGCAGCAAAAAGATGAAAGTTTGATGCATCCCCGCCACAGCACGACTCAGCCAAAAATTGGGCCATCCCGCCCCACCGCAGGATGGCCCTGTGCATAACGCGGCAAGAGTTGCCGCGCGCCCATGCACAAATCAGTCAGGCATAACGACCGTGTCGATGATGTGGATCACGCCGTTGGATGCGGGAATATCTGCCTCGATCACCGCGGCTCCGCCGTAGGTGACCTTGCCATTGGGCTTGGCCAGCTCGACTTTTTTCCCATTGAGAGTCTTGGTCATGCCCGGTTTGACGTCCGCCGCCATCACCCGCCCCTTGACCACGTGGTTTTTGAGAATGCCCGCGAGTTTATTTTTGTTTTCCGGCTTGAGCAGATCATCAAGGGCCCCAGTCGGCAGCTTGGCAAACGCATCGTTGTTTGGCGCAAAAACGGTAAAAGGCCCCTCGGCTTGCAAGGCCTCAACCAAGCCAGCTGCTTTGATTGCGGCAACAAGTGTGCTGAGGCTGCTGTTGTCTGCGGCCACGACCACAATGTCAGGTGCCGCCGCCTTTTCGGGCATTGCCTCCTGCGCATTGGCGGTTCGGGAAAGGGTGACTGCCGCCGCCAAAACGGTGACGACACCAACGAGGAGTAGAATTTTGTTTTTCATGAGTTTTGTTCGATTGAGGTGACATTATGAAAACTCTTGCGATGTCTGACTATGGGGTCTAACCCGCATTCTTAGCCGGACTGTGGAGCAGAGCGTTGAGCAATTCGGCCACATCGATCGTTGCGAAACGCGTGGCCGTGTCGGATACGGCGTAAGGCAGGACAAGCCGTCCCGAATGAATCAGCGCCCCGCAGCTGTACACCACATTGGGAACATATCCCTCGCGTTCATCCTCCTCCGGACCCAGGAGCGGATCGCGCAAGCGGCCGACAACCCGAGACGGATCGTTGAGATCCAACAAAGCGGCTCCCAGACAATATTTGCGCATCGGTCCGACGCCGTGCGTGATGACAAGCCAGCCGGCATCCGTCTCTATGGGCGATCCGCAGTTGCCGAGCTGGATAAATTCCCACGTCTCGGCCGGACGCAGAATCACTTTGGAGTCGTGCCAGAAATGGGGGTGCTCAGAGAACATCAGGTGAATATTTTCCCCGTCTTGCCGACCGAGCATGGCGTAGTGGCCGTTGATCTTGCGCGGAAAAAGCGCCAAGCCTTTGTTCCTTATGGCAGGTCCGTTGAGGGTGCAGATGTTGAAGTCACGAAAGTCTCGCGTCTCGACCATCTGGGGAAAAACCACACTCCCGTTGTAGGCAGTGTATGTCGCGTAATACATCACACCTCCGTCATCGCCAATAAAGCGGACAAAACGCGCATCCTCGATACCATTGCTTTCGGCGGGAGAGTAAGGAAAGAGGACCTTTTCACACATGGTCAACCCCTTGGGGAAACGGACGGCATAATTGGCCTCGGCCAGCATGATGGCTCGATCGACGGCTTGCTGGATTACGGCTGGAGCAGACTCACGGCGCAAATGCGCCGAATACTTGGCGAGATCTTCCAAACGAAAAGAATCGGACAAGTTTTCCGTTGCAGAGTGAATTTCGTCCTCACCCAAACCCAACTCGCGAAGCTTGCGACGAAATATCGTCCGATCGTAAGTGCTTGCCGGTCGCGGTTTCGGTGAATGTACATAGCGTGAAACGTTGTCGATTATGACAAGACCTTCCGCGTCGACGATTCCGGAACGGAAAGTAATGGACGATATGTGCCCCTCACCCGTTGCCCTTAGGCTAAGCACGCAGCGCAATTCCCCCGATGACACCCCTGTTTGCTCCGGCGCGGGGACAATGCTCGGATTGAACAGTGCACTCGATTCCAACGAGTATTCATTGATGAAACAAGAGCCGAGCAGCATCTGACGCGCGTCAGACAGTGGGCGATCAGCCGGTAGGAGCGGCTCTACCGCTTTGAATCGCTCGAGAAATATAGCCCGAATATCCACATGGCGCCCCTGAAATTCAGCCATGACCTCCTGCAGTTTGGTTTCCACCGAAGCCTCGTCAATGAGCAAGACACGAAGAAAAACATTAAGCACCCGCCCGTTCGCCATGGCCGCAGATGAAGGTTTGACCACCAACGTGGGTAGGAATGGTCGTAAAAGAACGCGTCGTGGATCCGGACGAATCTCCAGGGCTTGACGGATGATTTTCATGACACGCGGTTGTAAGCGGCGGAGACATTGGCCAGCGCTTTCATCTCAGCCAAAGCAAGCCAGAAGGATAAAGTCGACTCGGCCCCTTGGTTCAAATTGACACGATTGGCATGCAGGCCGTCCCGGCAGCCTCCCGTCGCCGGATCATAGAGGGGCTCTTCAATATCATTGGCTCCGAGATACCACTCAAAAGCACGTCGGGCTTCACCGCGCCAAAAATCATCGTTGGTTGTGAAATAGGCCTCGATGCAGGCACTTACCGAAGCAGCCGCTTCTATCGGTTGCTGATCGAAGAGCGGACACTCCTGCCCCCGGCGCCAGAAGCCCTCCGAACCAATGGGGCGAAAACATCCTGAAACTCCCGTCTGTTTGGACATAAGCCATTTCAAGCTCTCCAACCCAGCGTCACGCATCTCGGCATTTTCCGTCCAACGACCGGAAAGAATAAGCGCATGCGAAAGACGGGCATTGTCATAAGCAACAATATCTTCAAACCAAGGCCAGTCGTCAGCGTGGTTAGCCTGCCAGAGTGCGAGGAGCTTGCATGAAAAGGATTCACGCAATCTCGCCGCCAGCAAATCCCCCGACAAAGTCCTCAAGTATTCATGCAGCCCGAGAACGGCAAAAGCCCAGGCCCGGGGCGACGTGAAACCTTCGACCGCGGGCAATGCCGCTTCGAACAATGGTGCGGCCCAAGCCCGCAAGCTTTCACCGGGAGTCCGTCCAACGACAGCACCGAGCGCCCAAAGAGCCCGACCTTGCACATCCTCGGACCCTTCTTCGTCGAGCCATGACCGACCAAAGGACATGAAGTTACGGAAACGACCGCGTTCGGTAGAATAGGCCGCGTAAATAAACCCTGCGTATGCCGATCTCGCATGAAGCAGCTCCGGCGGACATTCCCCGAGCTCCTCAAGAAGCACACTCAAGAGCAACGCTCGGGCATTGTCATCGGCACAGTATCCGTGCTCAAACCACGGAACGGAAAAATTCGCATGCTGGAACATGCCGGTGCTGTCACTCAGACGCAGCAGATGGTCGAATCTCCACGGCGGCAAATGCAGGCGATCATCTCGCAATGCGCCACCCCGACCACCCTGCTGCACTGAACCCGTAGCGTGGTAGTGTTCACGAGCTTCAATAAAAAGCTCCGCGTAGGCTTTACCGACCTCGGACCAAATCATCTGCCGTCCTGCGACATAAGCGTCCTTTCGCATGATCCGGAGACGGGTCTCGTCATCCAGCAGGGCATTCACCTCCTGCGCAATAGCGTCGGCGTCGCGAAAGGGAACCAGAACTCCCCTCTTGTCAGCCAGCAGCTCCGCCGCGTGCCAATAAGGCGTCGAAATGACGGCTTTGCCTGTTCCGTAGCAGTAGGAAAGTGTTCCAGACGTGATTTGCTCAACATTGAGATAGGGCGTCAGATAAATGTCAGCTGCCCCCATGAAGTCAGCCAACTCGGCGTCACCGACGTAGCGGTTCACAAACATCACATTGCTCTCGACGCCGAGAGAACGGGCCAAGCGCTCCAACGAAAGCCGGTAATTCTCACCGCTCTCTCGAAGGACGTTCGGATGCGTGGCCCCCAAGATAATATAAATCACACCAGGATGCCGGACCTTTATCGCGGGCAAAGCCCGGATGGCATACTCGATCCCTTTATTGGGTGAAAGCAGACCGAATGTCAGAATAACGGTCCTCCCCGCGATATCGAACTGGTCTTTGAAATAACCTGAATCCGTGAATGGCAAATTGGGTATTCCATGCGGAATGATGGAAATTTTTTCCTCCGGCACGTGGTAAAAATCAGTCAGCAAATTCCGCGCAAGACGGGCCATAACAACCACACGAGTCGAGTTATCAAGCAGTTCCACAAAAGCGCGCTTTTGCTCGGGTTGCGGCTTCTCCAGCACAGTGTGCAACGTGGTCACCACAGGCATCCTTGCCGCGCGGATCAAACCCAGCACGTGGCTGCCGGCGACTCCCCCGTAAATACCGAACTCATGCTGGACACACAGGACATCGGTATGAGCGAGATTGAGGAAATCGGCCGCTCGCAAATAAGAAGCCACATCCGGTTGAGGAACTTCGAACCGGACCGATTCATCATACGCATAACTGCCCGGCCGATCCGAAACAGCGATGACCTGACACGACCAATCGGTTTGTGCACTGGCAACTGCTTGACGTATTTCACGGGTGAAAGTCGCCAAGCCACAATGTCGCGGGGGATAATCGCCGAGGAATGCAACTTTGAGCGACGGTTGGGAATCGCGCATGAGGACATTGCATCAGCTGCAACCAACTCTTTCTATGGGGTGAAGACCTCAGTAAGACTTGGCTCGGTCGAAGCAACACTTGGTTGGAAATATCTGAATCAAGTCTGAAGACCACGCAAACACGTCAAGTTGTCAGCCAAGCCCGTTGCGCCAAACCTCTCCTTCCTAACACAGGCAATGCACCACCTGCGGTGTTTCTGAAAAAAATAGCATGCTGACGACCCGAAAAACGTTAGTATCAGATCCTTCAAAGCGCGGTTAGCTCAGCGGTAGAGCGGCTCGTTTACACCGAGTTGGTCGGGGGTTCGATCCCCTCACCGCGCATATTCCTTGCGGGTAATATTTGCACCCGCCAGCAGCATCCTGTAAATTCAGCTTTCATGGAAACGAAACGCATAGAAATCATCAAGGTCGCCGAATTGGCGAAGCTTTGGAAAGAAAACCCCGAACTCGCTGTGATCGACGTTCGCACCGCCGGTGAATACGAATCTGTCCATGCACAGGGCGTCAAATTGCACCCTCTGCAGGAGTTTGACGCGGTCAAGTTTGTCTCAGAACACGGATCAAAAGACCGCCCCGTTTACATTTTTTGCAAGTCGGGGGTGCGCTCCACCCAAGCCGCTGAAAAACTCATCGAGGCCGGATGCACCAAGCCGGTCGTTGTCGAGGGCGGCACTGATGCTTGGATCGCGGCGGACTTGCCGGTTGAGCACCGCGGTCGGAAAGTTTTGCCACTGGACCGACAAATGCGCACAGTTGCGGGCGCTTTTATTTTCTTGGGATCACTCCTGACTCTCACCGTCAGTCCCGCTTTCGTTTGGATCCCGCTCTTCATGGGTGGAGGGTTGGTTTTTTCGGGTATTACCGGGATATGCCCGATGACAAATGTTATTGCCAAAATGCCGTGGAATCAGGCTTCGGGCCGGACTTGCTGCTCAGGCAGATAGACCAT
>JBILDG010000271.1:0-2785 GCA_044352715.1 Chthoniobacterales bacterium
CCGGGTTGCGGCGGATGAGTTCGCCGAGTTTTTCCAGACTGCTGACCGCTTCGGGGCCGAGGGACGATTGGTCGTAGGAGAACAGGAGGTCCGACGGCATGAAGATCGGTGCGGTCGAGACGGAGAGCGCGCCCGTGCGCATCAACAGGTCGTCCAGATCGCTATAGCCGGCGGGAATGGCAGAATCACCGCCGGCTGCACCGCTGCCGGCGGGCGCGAGGTCGATCGCCGGTTGGGCGGCAGAGGCCGGTTGCTCGGCCAGCAAAGCTTCGCGCATGGAGTTGAGATCCTCGTCGAGAGCGGCCGTGTTGGACCCGGTCAAGCGATCAGCCGACTCGGTGGCAGATGCGCCGAGCTGCGGGACCGGCTCGGCCTTGAGATCGAGTTCGGCGGGTTTCGCCGGCTTGTCGGAAGCGGCGGGCTTTTCCGCGGAGATGTCCTCCGGCGGGAGCTCCACGGGCGCGGGGAAGATGTCGCGTTTGCTCTCTTCTTTCAATTCGTCGTCGAGCAATCGCGAGTCGATCTCCACGCGGTCCACTTTGAAGGCGCGGGGCACGATCTGGTCGTAGAAGGTATCGCTGAAAATTTTCACCGGATAGCGCTGCGCCCACCAGACGAAGCCGAGGTGAGCGGCGAGGGAAAGCACCAGGGCGAGCAAGGCCCACCGGAGCCAAGGCTCTTTGCGGGGAGGTCGTTCCTCCAAACTCTCCATCACCTTCGCCGCTTTCATAGATGCGCCAGACTACGTCGGGCCCTTGCCGATGCCAACCCCGGGCGGCTTATTTCTTGACCGTAGAGCCCGCTCTTTTACGTTCGCCCATCCGAGCAATGGAAAAAAATCCTCTCAAAATCGGCCTGCCGTCCGGCAGTTTGATGGAGCCGACCCTGGCGCTCTTCGCCAAGGCGGGCTTCAACGTGACCGGGGCCAACCGTTCTTACCGACCGGCGGTGGATGACCCCGAGTTGGCGGTCAGTCTTTTGCGCGCGCAGGAAATCAGCCGCTACGTCGAGCAGGGCTTCCTTGATTGCGGTATCACCGGGCGCGATTGGGTCGCGGAAAACGGCTCGGATGTCGCTTCGCTTTGCGATCTCCCCTACAGCAAAGCGACCGCGTCGCCGACGCGCTGGGTCGTGGTCGTGCCGGAGAATTCCCCCGTGCAGAAGGTCGAGGATCTGGCCGGCAAACGCGTGGCTACCGAAGCCGTGGGCCTCACCCGCGAGTTCTTCCGCCGCCGCGGCGTCCAGGTCGAGGTCGAATTCAGCTGGGGCGCCACCGAGGTCAAAGTGCCGGATCTGGTCGATGCCATCGTGGACATCACCGAGACCGGTTCCTCCTTGCGGGCCAACAAACTCCGCATCGTCGAGACGATCATGGAGTCGTATCCGGTCTTCATTGCCAACCGCGCGGCTTATTCCGACGAGTGGAAGCGCGGGAAAATGGACCGCGTCGTCCTGTTGCTCCAAGGCGCCATGGCCGCCCGCGACAAAGTGGGCCTCAAAATGAACCTCCCGCAAGTCAATCTGGAGAATTTGCTTGAGCAATTGCCGGCACTCCGGAATCCTACCGTTTCACCTTTGGCGCACGATGGCTGGGTAGCTGTCGAGACGGTCATCGATGAGAAAGTTGTCCGAGAGATAATCCCGCAACTTAAAGCGCTGGGGGCCGAGGGCATCATAGAATACCCCCTCAACAAATTGGTTTATTAACGCAGCATGGGTTCGATCAAAAAAAGGCGGAAGGCGAAAATCGCCAAGCACAAGCGCCGCAAGCGCATGAAGCTTAACCGCCACAAGAAGCGTTTGCGCTACAAGAGCTAAGGGTTATCTTCAACCCCATGTTCGCGAGTTCCCGGTTGCGATTTGTCGCTGCCCGGCACCTTCCGTTCGTGCTCGGTTGCGTCCTGCCCTGCGCTGTTTTTGCGCAGGTTCGCGATTTTTCCCCGGAGGACGACCGTCCGGCTTCCCGCGAAGCGCGCTTGAGTGCTGCCGCCGAACGCCGCGCCGAGGCCATGGCCCGCGTCGCGGCCGGATACCTGGCGGTCGAACCCGATCCCGATGCCTCGCTCCGGCATTATCTCCGGGCCTTGGACCTGGATCCGTCGAACGCCCCGCTCGCCCGGGAAATCTCCGCCGCCCTGTTGCGACGCGACCAAGTTCCCGAGGCGCTCGGCGTGTTGAAAGACTCCCTCAAACTCAACCCCCGCTCCGCCCCGCTCGCCCTGCGCATCGCGGGCATTTACGTGGTCAGTCTCCGCAAGCTGGAGGCCGCCGAGCGATACGCCAAGCGCGCCCTCGAATCCGATCCCGATCTCATCGAGGCCTACCAGATGCTCTACAGCATCCATCGGGCCGACGGACGTTCCGCCGAGGCCAAGCAATTGCTCGAGCAGGCGTCGCGGCGTGAAAACAAAAACCCCGCCTACTGGGCCGGCTTGGGCGATCTTTGGCTGCGGCACCTTCTCATGGAGGGCAAGCTGGCCCAGCCGGAAGAGTCCACCCGCGCGCTGGACCACTTCCGCCGGGCGGCCGAGCTGGGCCAGCAAGATCCGGCCGTGCTCTTGAGAGCCCTCAATTTCTTCTCCGTCGGCGGATACCACGAAGATGCCGTCACGGCCGGGCGCCGCTTGCTCTTGCTCCAACCCTCCGATTCTCTCTCGCGGGAAAAAGTCGCCCTGGCCTTGGCTGCCCTCGGCCGCGACGACGAGGCGATGGCCGAGTTGGATGCGGTCGTGGCGGAGAACCCCGCCAGTTTGGTCGGTTACCGTGCCCATGGTGAAATACTCCT